>NZ_JAINDX010000008.1:0-1011 GCF_026191775.1 Sphingobacterium sp. InxBP1
CTATACAGCGTGTTTAATTGACATGGGTTGATGCGTATTGAGAGATACAATTTGGGAAGAAATTCCCAGAGTGTGTTTCTTTTGCGTTTAACCTGAACAGTCTCATCGTGGGCATCTTGCGATTCCATTGATGAGCAGCGAAGGATTTGGTGGATTACTAGCTAATAGCAATCTATTTCAAAGAATTCAAACTTGGGGGAATGCCTTGTTGAATAGCCGGTCGCAAGACTGTGATTCTTCAAGTGTAACCTCCTCTCAAATCAGCGATATCAAACGTACCATTCCGTGAAACACCGGGGTATCTGTTTGGTGGAACCTGATTAGAGGAAACTCAAAGAGTGCTATGGTATGGTGACGGAGTGCGCTGGTCAAGAGTGTAAAAGCTTTTTGAACAGAGAGCATTTCCGGCAGCAGAGAGACCTGAAAAAGCAATTTTTCTGGAATTTCAGCTGTTTCCAAACTCAATAAGTATCTTCTAGCAAGAGGGAATAGGTGGGAAAAAAAAAAAGAGATTTCGGTTTCTTTCTTTTTTACTGCTTGTTGCTTCTTCTTTTAAGATAGTTATCTGGTTGATCCTGCCAGTAGTCATATGCTTGTCTCAAAGATTAAGCCATGCATGTCTAAGTATAAGCAATTTATACAGTGAAACTGCGAATGGCTCATTAAATCAGTTATCGTTTATTTGATAGTTCCTTTACTACATGGTATAACTGTGGTAATTCTAGAGCTAATACATGCTTAAAATCTCGACCCTTTGGAAGAGATGTATTTATTAGATAAAAAATCAATGTCTTCGGACTCTTTGATGATTCATAATAACTTTTCGAATCGCATGGCCTTGTGCTGGCGATGGTTCATTCAAATTTCTGCCCTATCAACTTTCGATGGTAGGATAATGGCCTACCATGGTTTCAACGGGTAACGGGGAATAAGGGTTCGATTCCGGAGAGGGAGCCTGAGAAACGGCTACCACATCCAAGGAAGGCAGCAGGCGCGCAAATTACCCAATCC
>NZ_JAINDX010000009.1:0-545 GCF_026191775.1 Sphingobacterium sp. InxBP1
CTGATTGGAGTTCATAGCTCAGTATTCTATCGTTGTACTACATCCCCGGAGATGCCGTAACATTACCGGTTTGGGCTGCTTCCCGTTCGCTGTCCAGTACTTGGGAATTCATTGTTATTTTCTTATCATACGCCTTCTTAGATGTTTCAGTTCAGCGCGTTCTCGTTTCATACGACTATTCTTCATATAGCCAGGTTGCCCTTTTCGGTAATCCACTGATCAATTCGCATTTGCCGATACCCGTGGCTTATCGCAGCTTATCACGTCCTTCATCTCCTCTGAGAGCCTAGGCATCCCCCGTGTGCCCTTATTTACTTTCTTCACCCCCCTAGCCCTTTTGCTCGCTAGGAAGCTGCATGGATATGCCATCACTGACATTATCCCTACTGTTGTCTTCTCTTGTAATTTTTTTCTCTTTCAGTATGTCAAAGAACTCTTTTTCCGGCTTCTCTTTTCGGAGCATCTATCGATGTCCCCCCGGAAACGTGGAGAATAACGGATTCGAACCGTTGACCCCCTGCGTGCAAGGCAGGTGCTCTAGCCAG
>NZ_JAINDX010000011.1:0-709 GCF_026191775.1 Sphingobacterium sp. InxBP1
GAGATCTGCTGACCAGTACACGTGTACATACGCCGAAGACCGGGACAGCGACGACCATTGTGACCAATCATTTATATGATCATGTGGGCAGGCTGGTGGAGACCAAAAAACAGCTTAATAATCTTGCGGAAGTGTCTCAGAACAAGCTGTCGTACAATGAGATCGGGCAGCTGAAACAGAAGAACCTGCACAATGCCGGCAGCACTGCTGTGCAGGAAATTCTTTACAGTTATAATGAGCGGGGCTGGTTGAAGTCGATCAACAATCCGGCCGCTGTAAGTGCCAAGCGTGTTTTCGGGATGGAGCTGAGCTATGGGGATAAGGCGGACAGCTACAATGGCAATATCGGCAGTATGAAATGGAATACCCTGGTCCCTTCCACAATGACCATGCAGCCAGTTCAGACCTATACGTATTATTATGACAGGCTCAACCGGCTGAAACGGGGAGCATATATCAATGCGGCATCCAGTTCACCAGCGAATAAAGCAGGCTATTATGATGAGGAACTGGCGTATGATGTGATGGGTAATATCGATTCACTGCGCAGACGTAACGGTACGGGCAGCGGCTGGTACAATAATTTTAAATACACGTATTCGGGCAACCAGCTGACCAAAGTCACTGATGCGGGTACGGCGGCGAGGACCAACACGTTCAGCTATGATGCCAATGGCAACGGAATCACAAATTCACGTCTGGGGATTAG
>NZ_JAINDX010000020.1:0-2890 GCF_026191775.1 Sphingobacterium sp. InxBP1
GATTCAATACTGACATAACCTTTAGGAATGGTGATTGGGTGATGCTGTGCAATAATAAAAGCTGGCTGACCACTGATGAACTTACAATTTTTATGGATCACTTTGATGGTGAAATAGTTTTTGAGGAGGAGATATAGAGAAGATCAAGTATATGAATACTAGACCTTTAACGCTAACTTTTTTTTATAATGGAGACTATGGTAACACATCAACTTAGGTATTGTTTCTGAAATGAAACTTTTATCTCATTAAAATTTCCTTAAATAATATGTTTTAAATCTTCTTTAATATCAACAGGGATATTAATGAAAATTTCATTTTTAAACTCTTTGTAGTGTCGGTTTTTAAAAACAGTAGCAAGTGTACCACCAAGCCACTTACCTTCTTCTTTCAAAAAGTTCGAATATTTGGAATCCAAAAGCTTTATTTTATCTACTTTATTATTGACGCCCATATAATTATTTAGATAAGATTAAGTTATTTACTATTTTATCTGCATTTTCCAAATATAATCTTGTTACCTTTAGAATTAGGATGCAATCGATCATTGAAGAAATTAGATGTAACAATAATACCATTTTTAGTTAACAAGCCATAATAATCAATAAATGGAACCCCCTGTTGAGAAATCCATTTATTGATTTCCTTACCATTCTGTTCAAATCGCGAATTGACTTCTCTAAAGTTGTAGCCAGTACTAATTTAATATTATTTGCTTCTGTAAATTTTCGTATATTCTCAATTCCTGAGAAGTAATCTGAATTCTTACCAGTTGTATTAGTTCCATAACAAATTATTGCAATTTTGGGTTTAAAAATTCTTAATTCTTCAATAATTCTATATGTAGTCTCTGCATCAATCTTTCCACCGCTTAAACCATCTATCGCAACTTTACCATTAAGTTTGTTCGATAACAAAGTTGTCCATTTATCCCTTATATCTCCTCTAAAGTTGATGAATGCTCCACCTTCTACAATGGAATCTCCAAAAATAGCTGCTAAAGGATTAGTATAAGAATTTATTGAAAAATATGAAACAGATAATTGTCCTGAAATTACTTTAAGTAAAGGCTTACCCCTTAATAGAACTGACTTTAAATTATGTGATATTGAATATTGAAATAAGGTATCTGAATTTAGTGTGTAAACTATAGAGTCAACTTTTTTAGATATGGAAAATTTAATATCTCCTTTAAATAATATACTTTTTTGATCTATAACTGCACCGTCGTTATCAAGAACTGAAACTTTATCCGAATTAATAACTAAACCACCTTTTCCTTTTCCAAAAAAAACTTCAATATCACTGCTCGGATTTTTGATACTGATATCTAATGAAAATTGTTCGAGATTAAAATCTAAAGGATATTCGACACCTTTTCTTGTTTGCAAGACAATTTCATTTAAGGCCTTCTTATTGAAAGTAACATAATTTGGGTGGTCTGTCTCAAATTCATTTTCATCATTCTTCTTACTACATGAAAGTAAGAAGATCATAAAACTACTTATTAGTAGTCCTATTGATAAATTTAGCTACTTTCTTTTCGAAATACTCATAGCTTATATAACTAATAAAAATGGATATTATTGCGCATAAAATCATCAAAGGTATACCTGTTAGTGGTATTTTAAACGCTTTTAGAATACCTTTAATAATTGAATATACAATGGGATGAAATAGATATAGGCCATAACTAACTTCACCTAAAAATAAAAGAGGCTTGTGGTAAAAATGATCAATACTAGTCCTCATTAAAAATAAACATGACACTATGGCCGCACAGCAAACTGTGAAAACATATTTGTTTGCTTGCATTACAAGTGAATTTTGATCTAATACTGTTGGATAGAAAGCAAATGTTGCTATTGCTAAAATTAATATTACTCCCAATAAAGCGTTATTGACAACCCGAGTGAATCCAAATATCTTACCAATGGCGATACCAATATAAAAGTATAGCAATTGATTCAATGGATTTATGTAGTTTCTCCAAAATAAATCAGATCCGTTTAATTTTGGAAGCTCAAAATATGAGAAGTAGATACTCGATCCTAAAATTATTCCTCCAGAAATCCAAAATAAAACTGACTTTCTAGATGAAAATAGTAATAGTGGAAAGAAAGCATAGAATACCAATTCGTTACCAATAGACCATGCGCCTACTGCGAAATATGTGTCCCACTTTATAAATCCAAAAAGACCAGTGACATTCAAAAATACATCAACAAAATTCGGCACCTTCCTGTATAATACAATTGCAATGATTGTTACTAAACTAAGTAGTGGCAAAATTCTAGCAGCTCTTTTTATGAAAAAGCTTTTTAGGCTATCAAAGGATACCGTAAGCTTATCTTTATACACATAAAATAAAGTCAATCCACTCAACATGTAAAATATCGATACTCCATAATAACCAACTCTTTGTATTGGTGATTGTGCATCAAATTCCCATCCCTGCCATCCTGAATAATGATAAACTAAAATTAGTAATGCGGCAATTCCTCGTAAATAATCTAAAGTAAATATTCTTCTCATCTATTTATGGTCAAAAAACAGAGTCAAATATAAAATATTTAATATTCTTTACATGTTATTTTTTACGAAATCCAAAATAAATACCGAACGCAACTATCAATAAACCTATAGCTAACCCAATCCAATTTGATAGTATTCCAGTAGCACTCGGACGTCTCTCAATATCCTTAGTTTCGATTTTATTTTCGTCGGTACTATCTTTCTTTGCTGACGCATTAACATTTTGGTGTAGGTTCTCCCGAATATCCTTCAAAATTTCACGAGCCTGATCCGTTTTCCGCTTAGTGAACGAAACTATACTATCGGCTCTAAATGTCATCGAACCATCAGGATCGATTTTTAGATCTGTTCCTGG
>NZ_JAINDX010000003.1:0-1346 GCF_026191775.1 Sphingobacterium sp. InxBP1
AAAGGGACTGTCCCACTAAGTGTGTAAATAAAAAATACGGAGTTCAGTTATGTTCCTTATAACTGGACTCTTTTTTCAAATAAAGTTAAGAACTGATTTAGGATAATGCCCCAATTCTGAATAGGCATCGTCCACTTTTTAGAGATTTCTCTCAAAGCCAAATATACAGATTTCAGAACGGCATCATCGCTGGGAAATGACAGTTTATTCTTTGTGTATTTACGGATCTTCCCATTCATGTTTTCGATGATATTGGTCGTATAGATAATTCGTCGGATCTCAAGTGGGAAGTCGTAAAAGACGGTCAGTTCGTCCCAGTTCTCCCGCCATGATCTTATGGCATAGGGATATTTGGATTCCCATCTATCGGCAAAATCTGCCAGCGCTGCCTGTGCAGCCTGTTTATTGGGAGCATCATAGATAGGCTTCATATCTGCTGTAAACGCCTTTTTATCCTTCCATACAACATATCTGCAGGCATTTCGGATCTGATGGACAACACAGACCTGGGTACTACACTCAGGAAACACACTCCGTATGGTAGCGGAGAAACCATTGAGATTATCGGTCGCTGTAATCAGCATATCCTCTACGCCCCGGGATTTCAGGTCTGTCAGGATTCCCATCCAAAAACTGGCACTTTCATTCTTGCCCAGCCACATGCCTAGGACTTCTTTATAGCCATCCCTGTTTAGGCCCACAGCAAGATAAATGGTCTTATTGACCACTTTGGAGTTTTCCCTGACCTTAAAGACAATGCCATCCATCCAGACAATCAGATATACGTTGTCCAGCGGACGGTTTTGCCAGGCAATCACATCGCCCGCCACACGGTCAGTAATCCTGGAAATCGTCGATTCAGAAAGATCAAATCCGTACACATCGCGCATCATATTTTCTATATCCGAAACACTCATGCCTTTGGCATATAGCGAAACGATCACGTTCTCAACTCCGTCAATCATGTTCTTGCGCTTGGGAACGATAATGGGGTTGAATGTACCATCGCGATCCCGTGGGACCTGAATTTCCAGATCTCCCTGATCCCCACGAACCTTTTTGCTGGTATGCCCGTTTCGGGAATTGCCCTGACCACTGC
Source organism: Sphingobacterium sp. InxBP1 (assembly GCF_026191775.1). Taxonomy (NCBI): domain Bacteria; kingdom Pseudomonadati; phylum Bacteroidota; class Sphingobacteriia; order Sphingobacteriales; family Sphingobacteriaceae; genus Sphingobacterium; species Sphingobacterium sp. InxBP1. The sequence goes on from NZ_JAINDX010000003.1 coordinate 1,100, forward strand.
GCTCATGCTTTTCATAGCCAAGGTGGCCGTCCATTTCTCCTTCAAGCATCTGCGATACTGCACGTGCCTGTAATTCCCGGAAAAATGATTGCAGCTCTAACCCGTCCTTAAAACTCTTTAAGAACTCCTTGTCGTTTAATAGTGACTCTTTGTCAATCATACTCTTATAAAGTTAATTAAATAAAAAATGCGAAGTCCTTTCCAACTCCGCATTTTTATAACTTACACACTTTATGAGACGGTGTCC
>NZ_JAINDX010000012.1:0-2871 GCF_026191775.1 Sphingobacterium sp. InxBP1
GAGCGCATCATAGGTATAGGCAATATCCTTCCCGTTCCCGGTTGCAGTCCTGGGCAGGTTCAGCTGGTTATAGGTAAAAACCATACCAGTACGGTCTTTTGTTGCATTCCCGTTCAGGTCATAGGTAAAGCTTCCCGTCAGCCCTCCAGAAAGACTGGCCAGACGGTTGCTCTTTTTGGTATTGTTATATCCATAGGTAATCGCCGTGCCGTTATCCCGGATTAGCGTCCGGATATTGCCCATATCATCGTAGGTCAATGACTCACTCATCACAGTACCGCTGCTCACGCCGCTCCTCAGCCGGTTACACATGTTCTCCTTAGTAATTTACGTGCAGAATAAAGTTGGCCGTTTAATACAAAAAAACAGCCTTTGCTACATGCTTTGCTTTTAAATATTCATTTTACATTTCCTTTTAATAGTCTTTCTGCTGCATTGATATCTTTTTCATCTGGACGATATCGCTGTCCTTTGATATCTATAAACACAAAATGGTCACTAGAAAAGCTATATCCCTCAAATCCCTTGCCTTTTATAAAATACGATGGAGGGAAAAGGAAGCTTGTCAGCAAAAGCACAGATAATAATATTTTCATAACATAAGGTTCAACAATTAACGAACTTGATAGTTTACTGGACGACCATTATTCGCAGAGCTTTCCAACCCGCTCAATAATGAAGCTCCTTCTTGTGTTGAATTAATTGAGTCCAAAGCATTGACTGTCTGTTAAAGTCATTTAGAACCCCGCATTTTTATAACTTACAATAGTGTCTTATTTTTAGTATTCAATTTAATTATCATATTCAACTCCCTGTATTTTTTCGAAGATATTCCCAATGAAACTATCATCTTTACTACAGACTAACCAATAGGATGAATCGACCAGCTCAATTACGTATTCACAATTTTCATACATCAACTTATCACCCTCATATTTTCTGATATTTTCAATATTACTGTCACCAATCACTAAAAGTTCAATTGCTTGATCAATTTTAGAAGACAAGTTAAACATTCTATCCAAAGAGATTACTTTGCCACGCTTTGATTTGTTGATTTCTTCTTCAAATTTAACAATATCACAATCCACCTCTTGGACTGTTGTCACGTATACCCATAACACCCCCCAAAAAACTTCATGCTCTTTTGTCTCAAAACAGTTCAATATATCTTCAAGTCGCACAGACAGAATAGGACTATCGTCCCCATGTATTATAATTTTTCTCATCTTCACTTATTTAAGCCATTTATCCAATCTGTATATGTTAAGGGTGCAGGAGTTTTATCTCTTTGAAGCGTACCTCCGGTCTTACTAGGCTTATACACATGTTCATGTGGATTATGCGGATGTGTATCTGGTCTACCATGATCGGTAAAGTCAATATCTTTTACAGGATTACCATCTTTGTCAAACTCTCGTACTTGTTTATAATCTCCATTTCTACCTTCTTTTTTCCCAATTTGAGAGTGAGGCCCCGCATCTTGTGCCTCTGGATCCCGTACAGGAAGCCCGTTTTTATCTCGTGGCAGTTTTCTATCAGTTGGATCACTTTTAGTTCCTTCACTTAAAACAACAGAACTTGGCTCTGGGGCACTGTTTTCCATAAGATTCTCTACCAAAGCAACCGTACCTCCTACAACCACACCCCCGACTATAATAGCGCCACCAACAAACCATCCTACAGGTGCACCGAATACGGTTGCAGTCCCCCCTCCTGCTACGGCCCCCCCGGCTACAAGTGATCCACCAATAATAGTAGATGCAATTGAGCCGCCCGCTGCTCCGCCAACAATTACCCCTGCCGCTACTCTCTGTTGTTTTTTAGTAGGTGGATCGATTGGCGCCCGTCCATCAGGATCAATAAAAAGTATTGGATTATCAAAGGCATAGTTATACGGCGAATGTCTTCTCATCTGCTCCGCCAGCGGATCCACAACATTCCACCTACCTATTTCTGCATCATAGAACCTTGCCCCGTAATCCAGCTGCCCCTCCAGTACATAAGAACTTCCCAAGGCATGCGTACCCCCACTCAGGTCAGCCTGCATCTCCTTGCCATTATAAAGATACTTATTGTCAATGCTTGTTGCAATACTTTTCGTCTTACCGAATGGATAATAATCCTGCTTCTGCATCACTGTAGCTACCGGAGCTGTCGCTGTACCGGTCTTCTTTAGTACCGAACGCACATTGCCCAGATGATCGGTAAGGTTGTAGTAATAACTGTAGGTACCCGAACTGTTCAGCAGGAAGCCGTCCTCAGTGGCAATGCGCTCGATTACCGGGCTTGCTGTCCCGCTCCTGCTATACTCGATCCCGCCAATATAGTCCTGCTGCGTTTCAATACCGCCCACACTTGACTTGCGGTTCAGCTTGCTCCCGAGCGCATCATAGGTATAGGCAATATCCTTCCCGTTCCCGGTTGCAGTCCTGGGCAGGTTCAGCTGGTTATAAGTAATGGCCATACCTGTACGATCCATTGTTGCGTTACCGTTGAGATCATAGGTAAAAGAAGCCGTGAGACCTCCTGACAGGCCTGCCAACCTATTGCTCTTGTTGGTATTGTTATAGCTATAGGTAATCGCCGTGCCATTATCCCGGGTTAGCGTCCGGATATTGCCCATATCATCGTAGGTCAAGGACTCACTCATCACCGTACCGCTGCTCACGCCGCTCTTCAGCCGGTTCAGTGCATCGTAGCTATACGTAAATGTGCTGTTTGTAGTGAACCCATGACCCCACAGCTGCTGCGCAATATTACCATTATACTGCGCACCGGCCAGCACCGCGGTCCCGTTCACATTATAGTTCAGCTGGCTCGTAAACTGGGCTGAGCTTGCCTTGGTCTGCCAGCCACGCTCGTTATATG
>NZ_JAINDX010000031.1:0-15764 GCF_026191775.1 Sphingobacterium sp. InxBP1
GGTGCTATACTATGATGACTATGGTAGGGTGATCCAGACTGCTTCAAAGAACCATCTTGGAGGAACGGATTATGTGACCAATACCTATAACTTTGCGGGAGATCTGCTGACCAGTACACGTGTACATACGCCGGTGACGGGGGCTGCAACAAAAATCGTAACGACCAATGATTATGACCATGTGGGTAGGTTGGTCTCAACAAAAGAAAAGATCGGATCACAAGCGGAAGTAATCTTAACTTCCCATAGCTACAATGAGATCGGTCAGCTGAAGACCCGTTATATGGGTAAGGCTGGAACAGAACCTGGTTATGTGGATACGACGAGCTATACCTATAATGAGCGTGGCTGGACCAAGCGGATTGCTTCCAGTAATTTTACCCAGTCACAGATGTACCAGGACGGTGGAGCAGTGCGGCAGTACAACGGTAATATTGCACAGGTCATGTGGCGTTTTACCCCTACGGGGGCTACCAGTACTTTTGAATATGGCTACGATAAATTGAACCGCTTGATCAGCGGAACCAATGGGCAGACCGGATCAGCAAGCATCGCAGAGGTGATCAGCTATGATGATATGGGCAATATCAAGACGCTGAAGCGCGATGCACAGCTGGTGACGACATATACGTATGACGGGAATAAGCTGACGGGTCTGTCGGGAGGCCTGACCGGATCATATACCTATGATGCGAACGGTAATGCAAAGACAGACCGTCTGGGGATAGTCTTTACGTACAATCACCTGAACCTGCCACAGACGGCAAAGAAGAGCGGCACGGATGTAGCGTTCTTGTATGATGCCACGGGCAGAAAGCTACAGAAGGTCTCGAAGATAGGTACAGGGACCAGTATAGTGACGACGACCCGGGATTATGTAGACGGTATTGAATACAATAATGGCACGATAGATATCATCCACAATCCGGTGGGCTATGCGCAGCTGAATGGGACAAGTTATGTCTACCATTACAACCTGACGGATCATTTAGGCAATGTGCGTACGACGTTGAAGCGTCGTACAGGTAGCACGACTGCGGTAGATGTGGTACAGCGTGACAATTATTATCCATTTGGCAAGCGTAAGGTTGTACTGGGTGGAAATAATAAGTACCTTTATAACGGGAAGGAGATCCAGGGCGAGCTTGGGGATCAGTATGATTACGGGGCAAGGTTCTACGATGCGGAGATAGGAAGGTGGAATGTAGTGGATCCACTGGCTGAGAAATTTCTAGATTTCACACCATATAGTTATGTTATGAATAACCCTATGGCTTTTATTGATCCAACTGGAATGGCTGCCGAATACAATTGGAGTACTGGCAAGTATATGGATAATGGTCGCGAGGTAGATTTTGCAGAAGCAATGGCAAGTCATGGGATGAATGTTGATGGTAGTACAAAAAATGATGATCCACCGATAAATCTTTATCCGAAAGCCGATAAAACTAATGGTAGCGTTGTAGCAAAAAATAGATCTTATAAAGAAGGTGATGGAATATTTGAACTATTTGGACATGGAAATTTTCAGGGGTTATTATACGAGGATGAAAAAGGTGTGCAGCACAAGGCGAAAACAGCAGCCTCAGTAAGTAAAATGTTAATGGAAAAAAGCCCTAGATGGAAAGAGGCTATGCAAAAAGGTGAAAAAATAGTCTTAATAATGTATGCATGTAATACAGCTACCTACGAGATGAAAGATGACAAAGGGAAAATCTGGACAGGACATAAACCAATAGCCCAATTAATGTCTGAATCTAAATTGTTTAAAAATGTAACAATTATAGCTGCTGACGGATATGCTATTTTTGGAAATATCAAAGGGAAATCTCAATTTTTTGGGATAGCCAATGATAAAGGAAATGGAGGATTTGTTACATATCAAAATGGGGTTATTACAGCGAAACAACAACAATCATATATCGCTCCCGGGGTTACTAGGAATTTACCTAAAGAAAAAGTTGAATGAAATTAGTGCTACTTGTTTTTTTGAGTTTAATCATGATTACAGGATGTAATCATACGTCTGTTAAACAAAATAAATTATCAGATGCTCAGTATATTTCGGATGAAATTTTGTCTAAACAACAAGTCGATTCCTTATGGCGTATGGCTATAAATGATGGGGATTTTACTGCATATAACAAAATATCAAACTATTACCTACAGAGATTAAAGAATTACGAACTATACTATTATGCACTGATTATGGCAAATAAACATCAATGTCCGGAAGCATATGAGCAGTTGTATTTTATTTTAACATCACCTGCGATTGTCGATGGAGTTAATATGGTTAGTAATGACAGCTTAACGAGAAATCAAGCAATGTTTTATTTACTTAAAGCATATGAGTTAGGGTCAAAGGATGCTCAATACAGCATCCAGGATCTCTTTGGAGATAGCATTCCACCTACAAAATCTGATATTTATCTCAAAAAAATTGAGGAGAATTATAGAAGACTGGAAAAGAAGCAATAGACAGTCAATACGATTACGGAGCTAGGTTCTACGATGCTGAGATAGGCAGATGGATTGTTTTGGATCCGCTGGCGGAGAAACACAGGAGATGGTCGCCTTATAATTACGCTATAGACAACCCATTACGATTTATTGATCCGGATGGTAGAGATATTATTATATATTATAAGGGGGTGAATGGTGCAGGACGTGAAGTAGATAAAAGTTGGACTTTTAATGGTAAAAAATGGAAATGACGCTCCAAGTAATTCTTTTGTTCAAGCTTTTTTATTAGCATATGAATATAACAAAAATAACGGGGGAGGTGATAATATTACAAAAGCCGCATTTGATAATTCTACTAGATTTAAACTTTCTGAATATTTTGATTCGCAAGCCGTAGGTACTGATGTTTATTGGCAATCATGGCAGGCGTTGAAGACTGAAACTAATAAAGGGGAAGAAATAACTTTATCTCCCGCAACAATATTAGAACATGAATTTGATCACGCTGTTAATAATAGCAAAATGAGTAAAGAAGGGAAAAAAGCTCCTAAGGTGCTCGACAATCAATACGATAATACAGAGGAAAAGCGAGTAATACAAGGGTCCGAAAAGAAAACTGGAAATCTAAATGGTGAAATACCTAAAGATCAATATAGAAAAGATCATAGAACAGAAACATTTATAAATGTAAGTTCTCCAATTTTAAATAGTCCAAAGTATCCTTTTAAAGTTTATAATCCTTATTATGAAAAAAATCAAAATTGAAAGATTTATAATATTATTTATTCTCATTTGGATGCTCTTAAGTAATTGTGCAAATACTGGTGTAAAATCAATCGGATACCCTTCAAATAAGATTAAGGTGCTCTTTGATAAGGGCTTAATTCATGATGATAAATTTGACTACAAAAAGTTTATGTCCAATATAACTAATCCTTCCTATGATGTCGTAAACTATCTAAACTCAATAAGATTGGATAGTACAAAGTGGCATGTTTTACATGGTAAATTAATGATAGAAATGAATAAAGAGGGGGATGAAGCTCTAAACAAAAGTGGATGGTATGACTATGGGGACTGTAAAATCTATATTTTAATAGAAAATATAGGTATGATATTGATAAATAATACCAATGATATTTTTTCGTTTCGAGATAACAAAGTTATTAAACATAAAAATCATGAATTTGCAAATAATATACGTGATATTATTAATTACTATGATTATTTCGACAAAAAAAACTGTAATTGATTTGAGTGGAGGAACAGAAGCTTTGAAAAAGAATAAATTTTCCTACAAAGGAACAATGAGGGAAAAACCATTTCTCTATCATGGGGTTGAAATTGTGACTTCGGCGAAATATTGATCCAGTATGGATATGGAGCAAGGCTCTATGATGCTGAGATCGGCAGATGGAATGTGGTGGATCCAATGTCGGAGATTTTTGAGGATGTGTCTCCATACAACTATGGGATGAACAATCCGATCCTGATGATAGATCTGACAGGGATGGCTGCAGATTCAGTTGCAGGGCCTCCGCATTCAAAAATACCGATTGAAATTCGTGGAAAAAGGCTTCGTTAATGATATTCCCATTCCATCGCCGGAATGGCGGTCCTTTAGCCGTTAGGAGTAGGAGAAGGCAGGCCTGCTAAGGGAACGTTGGATCAAAGTAATAAAAAATTGACCAATCAAGAGTCGCTATTAACTAGAATACATATTAAAGATTAACTTGTAAACTATGAAAATCATTCACACAATTTTAACATTGACGCTGAACCTGGGCATAAGCCAAATGCTAATGGCGCAGACCAATATTTTTCCAGCAAATGGATCGGTCGGTATCGGTACCACCTCACCTCTGGTGAAATTAGAGGTCAGGGGAGGAAACTTCCTGGTCAAAAATCTGCGGAATGAAACGGGTGAATCTGTTCCTATGATCAGTCAATCATTGGGTTTTGGAGATTATACTGATTTTGGAACATCGATTAATACAGTGACAGAAAATTCAGGTAATAATTCATACGGGCTGCAATTTTTGACGAAAGAAAGCTACCTGACCAAATTGGAAGAAAAGATGCGTATCACTGCCAAAGGAAATGTTGGGATCGGTACTTCAAGTCCGAACGCAAAACTAGCTGTCAACGGCAATATTGTAGCAAATGAAATTAAGGTAAAGACCGATATCACAGTACCGGATTATGTTTTTGAGAAGGATTACAGGTTACCATCTTTAGATGAAATTGAACAATATATTAAAGCAAATAAGCATCTTCCAGAAATTCCGTCTGCCGGGCGGATTGCAGCTGATGGACTTGATATTGCGCAAATGAATTTACTGCTGCTGAAAAAAATAGAGGAAATGACTTTACACTTAATCGAACAGCAGAAACAGATCAAAGAATTGCAATCCAAAGTGGCTACAAATTCTAAAGACTACTGAGATACTGATTAATATATAGACCTAAAAGTCCTAGACAGGCGTAGGGAAGCTGTTTGATGGAAGGGAAGTAAATGTTAGAAATGGAAGTAGTACAGTTGACAATGACCCAACTTTGGAGATAAAAAAATCAGATGGCTCCACAATAAAATTTAGATATGAAAAGTAATAATATATTAAGAAAATGGTATCCTGTTGAAAAGATTGATGGAGCTCTTTATTTGATAAATCTATTATATGATCAAGAGAATGGCCTTCAGATAAGTTTTGAGATAGAGAAATTTGAATCTAAACTTGTTGTCGATTTTGGGTTTCATGCACTTTATTATCAAAGCCAAAACGAAAACAGTTCTTTAAAAATGATTGATGATTACGATTAATCAGTGTTTTAACGTCGAAAGAACCAAAAGTGTATTTAGAATCTCAGAATATAATATCAGTCAATCTGTATAATAAGAATTAACGATGTTACTCTTTTCAGGCTGCTGTTTGCCTCAGTTGATTATGAATCAACAATACCATACGGCCGATCCTTCTACATCGTGGTAGCGGAAACATTGCATAACATCGAAGTCGGGACTCTCCAAATTACAGGATTTGAAAGATAATTTGTATGAATACAAAAAAAATGAGAATGTTCTTAATAGGCACACTTGCTATTGACGTAGTCTATAATATATATTTTTATAGGGAAGACGTTAAAATGGAGAGTAGCGTTGCCGGGAGCTTTCTGGTTGAAGAGCAATATTGTCGAAGTTCAAAAGGAAGCTCATCAATCAATGTCAAATATAAAGGCAAGCTATATTCTGTTAGAATGGCAAATGAAGAATGCTTAAAATATCCTGTTGGTTCTCATATCAATTTAGTATATAACGAAGCGCATGATTTTTTTTATAAGAAGGATAGGCTAGCGACGGCAAAGCTCAGGGTGTTTTTTTTCTTATTTCTTTTGCTTATTTCGGTTATACCATGGGGAAGATTTTTGGAAAAAAATGCACTTTGTAAGTCCTAGGAAGGCAGTTTAAATGATGGAATACTAAAGCAGGTATTTTCAAAAAAATAAGTGCAATAGAGTCTATTTTTTCACATTTGGGCTGGAATGATTATTCCGACGTGTCATCGTGTTAAGGAGTAAGATTATAAGCTATAAATAAAACAGCAACGCTCAATCTGATAAAGATTGGGCGTTGTTGTTTTATTTTAGTATCGCCTGAATCTTGCTCTTAGCGAGGAATTTTTGGGTCTACCAATTTACGACGATAGAAGACTGTACCAGCTACATGCTTAAATTATACGAAATCGCATATATCGCTGATCTTAAATTTTTACTGAAAAACTTGCTGAAATATTTGAACGATTGGTTAACTTTATAACCAATAGCCTTAGCGAAATTTTTTAACCATATTGTATATGAACAGAAAAGTATTGTCGCAGATCGTCTTTGTGCTACTGACGGTTTGTTACACAAGCCAGATCAATGCCCAGACCGCCACATTCATTAAAAGTTTGAATGTCAATGCTACTACCAAAGTTGAACTGACAGATGCCAGTAGCCAGCCTCTCAAGGTAGGTGGCCTTTACCGTGTGAAATTGTCTATTATCTCTACAGGGACTCGTACAGGAGCTGAATACCTGGCATGGTACGATTCTCCGGCGAGCGCGTGGAAAATAAGAATGGTCTCTGCCGCGGGGCAAAATTCTAATCATCCCTTGCTTATCGTCGAAGATAATATTGTTAAAGTGTATACCAATCACGCCAATATATATGCCGTCCGGGCGTTTGTGGAATTTTATGATACCGGCAATGGCAATGTGGTGCCCGATCTATTCGGAGCATCGTTTCATTGGCAGCGCAGTTCGTCCAATCTTTTTTATACTGATGGCGCTGTCGATATCGGTACCGAAACACCACGGGACAAGCTGTCCGTGAACGGAAGGATCCGCGCGCAGGAGGTCAAGGTGGAAACTGCCAACTGGCCTGATTATGTGTTTCATGATAACTACGACCTAAAGAGCTTGGATTCTTTACGGACATTTATCACGCAGAATGGGCATCTTCCTGAAGTGCCCAGCGCAAAAACGGTTGAAAGCGAAGGGGTGGATCTGGGAGAGATGAACAAACTCCTGTTAAAGAAAATAGAGGAGCTGACATTGTATCTGCTTCAAAAAGATGAGGAAATTTCCGAAATCAGACGACAGCTTAATCAGAGAAAGGATTAAACGGCCACCGTATGGATGTGGCAGCCGTTGAAAGGTACTAAATCATCAATCGTATTGTGGACAGAAGAATGAAACCTAGAGTATTTTATGACTATAAAGATTAAAGTAATTGCAAGTTATTTTTGCAGCATGCTGTCTATCTTATCAGCTACTGCAGTTGCACAGACGAATAGTTTTCCGGCAAGCGGGAATGTTGGAATCGGAACGACCGCTCCGGAGAAAAAACTGGACGTTATCGGGTCAGTTAAGGGAAATGAATTTAGTTTTCCAGCTGTGCCATATAATTTTAGCAGTGCGCCGAGGACACAGCTGGGGGCAGCAAGCATCAAGCTGTTTGACGATTATAGCACTTACCGTCCGGGCGGTACCAGCCCCGGAAATAATAGTTATGGCACCCTGCTGGCAATTTATGGACGGGTATCACATTGGCAGACGGATCTGTATTTTGGGGCCAGCGATAAGCGGATGTATTTTCGGACCAGTGCCTGGAGCGGTGGTGCAAGCGAAAACGGCACCGGCCAGTTCAACAACTGGCGTACGGTGCTAGATTCGCATAGCGATGTAAAATCAACGGGCAAGCTGTTCTTATCAGGCTCCGGCAATCACGTGATTTCAAACGGCAACTTGGGAATTGGCACTGAAAATCCGCAGGCCAAACTTGCTGTCAACGGAAATATACTTGCAAAAGAAATTAAGATCAAGACCGATATTTCAGTTCCGGATTACGTTTTTGACCCTGATTACAAGCTAAATTCCCTTGCCGAAATCAGTGCCTACATTAAGACGCACAAGCACCTTCCCGAAATTCCATCTGCAAAAGAAATAAACAGAGAAGGTTTAGATCTGGCTGAGATGAATCTCCTGCTGTTAAAGAAGGTCGAAGAACTTACTTTACATGCCATTGAAAATGAAAAGAAACGTAATGAGCTGGAAGAGAAAGTATCAAGGCTGGAAAAATTGCTTTCACAGTAGCGTTGGTTAATATAAGATTTAGTTATCGTTATTTTTTTGCGGTTCTAAGCAAGCAAAGATGATATATTCGAAAGGTAGTATTGATTTTTCGATAAAAGCTTTTTATTTTTGGATGTATAAACGATCAAGAGAATTAACTGCCATAATATTAACTTAATTTTCGTGTATTTTTTATGACGATCAGATATTTAATCAGCCTTCTGTGCATGCTGGCTTTCCTCAGGGTGGATGCCCAGCATTTTCTTGAAAAATCTTTCAGTGTCAAGTTTACCGAGGGTGCAGCAGATCAGGTATCTTACCTGCAGTTTCCGGCCGGAGTGCGGATGTGGGGAACGATCGAGGTGCAGCTGACCGGGGGCTACAATAATCAGCTCAACCGGGGGGTACTGGCCAAGCGGATCGATATTGTATACAACGGTACTTCCACTAGCTATCTCAGTCAGGAAAGTGAGATTACACAGAGCTCCGAGCCTCTTGCATCTTACTGGGCAATCGGCGATTTTGACCAGAACAATTCCCGCATACCGATCTACCACCTCAACAACCGCGGCAATGAGCTGAGTGTGAAGGTAAAGATACAGCTTATACAGGCGGCGTCAGTGACCAGCCTGGCTTCTGGCCTTTCGATTTCTGACCCTGTGGCAGGGGATGGGGGGCAGGTCCGTCAATACCGGCACTTTAGTGATGCGCGTGTAGGGATCGGTACCAAAAGTCCCGAGCATAAGCTGGATATCGTAGGTACAGCCCGTGCACACAGTATCCTGGTGAATACGCAGAAAACAGCGGATTTTGTATTTGCCCCCTCATACCAGCTCCCGGGGCTGGATTCTTTGCAGTCCTTCATCAGTGAAAACCGCCATCTGCCGGGTATCCCCAGTGCTGCACAGATGGAGAAGGAGGGGATCAATGTGGGCGACTTGCAGATAGACCTATTACAAAAGATAGAAGAGCTTACGCTGTATATTATTGAGCAGGATAAATTGAACAGACGGCAGCAGCAGATGATCGATACATTAACCAAAGAACTGAAAAAATCGCGCCCATGAAACGCTTTATCTTAAAAATTACACTGCTTTGCAGCTTACTGCTGCAGCTTATGAACGCAATGGCCCAAGTTACCACAGTATCTGGAGATTATGTTCATAAGATCATAAATTCATCCACCAATGCCACCTATACAAAATCGTTGATCCTGCTGCACGAGATCTATGATAATACCTTGCTTGCCGATAATTACCTCATAGGAACCCTGGCTGCAAGAAGGGGCGGCACAGGGGCGTTGAACAGGTTGAATGTAACAACCATCAATAGTTCGTCTTCTTACAATACGACATATGCCAATCTGGTCTCCAATGATGAAGGAACATATAGCTGGCGTCTGAAGACCTGCCGTTATAACGGTAAGAAATATCTTGCGGTGGATGTACCCTATTCCGGCGCTCAGCATGCCAACGGTTTTCAGTTTGTTGGCTGGGTTAAATCTTCGGGAGTGAGTCTTGAATTTGTTCCTTACGATAAGAATGGAGTCGCTCAAAATACCGATATATTGACGGAAATCGCTGACTATTCTGCAAACAGGCAAGTTTCCAATTATGTGTCTAGATTCAATGTCTTCGGGAAAATGGGGATCGGTACCGCGAATCCGCAGGCTGATTTAGCCGTGAATGGTAATATTTTGGCCAAGGAGGTTAAGATCAAGACCGATATATCAGTTCCGGACTACGTTTTCGAACCCGATTATGAGCTACAGAGTCTGGAGTATATCGCAGATTACGTCAGGACCCATAAGCATCTTCCGGAGATCCCTTCAGCCAAAGAGATTGAAACGACCGGGTTAGATGTTGCTGAGATGAATCTGATGCTTTTGAAGAAAGTTGAAGAGCTGACGCTGCATGCTATCGGACAGAATAAAACAAGTGCGCAGCTGCGAGATTTGATAAAGGAACAGAGCATTCAGATACAACAGTTGAGAAACAAAGTCGATCATCTAAAAAAGTAAAAACGAAAAATTGGCAGATTTTGAAGGTTTCGATGTTTAATTCCAGCTGATACATTGACGTTCGTTTTGACTTAATGTTTATTCAAGAAAAGTAGCCTACACAGCAATGAACTTTCATCACTAAGGGTTCCTCGTATTTCACTAAAAACAAAATAGGTGATATTTTCGAAATTGATGTGTTGCGATTAACCGTGCGATTCTTGGTCAAGTAAATACTAACGAGAAGTAATCGACTCCGTATATTTTTTATCGTCCTTAATTCATTTTAATTATTTTTATGAAATCAAAATATTTAGCTTTAATACTCATAACCCTATTTATTTCCGTTGTGTACTCCCAGGAAACCAATCCTGTCCCTTTACAACCCCAAGCTGCTGAACTTTATAGGTATAGCTCAAATCAGGTATCTCCATTAACTGGTGTTCCAAATATCAAAATTCCATTGTTTTCAGATAAAAGGTGTACAGACATAAATCTTGCCCTAAGCTATAACGCTTCCGGAATTAAAGTGAATCAAGTAAGCACATGGGTTGGACTTGGGTGGTCTCTATTTGGGTCAGGCGCTATATCTCGTACTGTTCGAGGATTGCCTGATGAGACGCCTGATTATGGCTACATTGATAATCCAATGACCGCCGTGGACATCGCCACATCAAACTCCTATGATGTTTTGAAGCGTTATGCGGAAAATGAAAAGGATTGTCTTCCTGATTATTTTAATTTGTCCTTATCTGGAAGAAGCGTCACTTTTATTTACCGGAAAAGTAAGGCGAGATTTGAAGCATTAACTCAAGATCCTATTAAAATAGAATGGGAAAATTCAAGTATAAGGACAAAAGCGACTTTTAAAATCACAGACGAGTTTGGTAAACAATACTTTTTCGCTCAAACAGATGCTGTTTTTGATGATGCAAATCCTATTGGAACCCCTATTTCTTTGAGAAGCTATAATCAAAGCTGGCACTTGACAACAATAATTTCGGCTAATAAGGCCGATACCACCAATTTTAAGTATGAAAGACATACCTCCAAAGGTTATCTTAAAGATTTTACCGAATATAGAACTTATGCAGACAATAACTTCTATTTGGGAGGAAACAATGTAACATATAACGCTTCATTTGTGAATGCCGGAGTTAAAGAAAGCACTGTTTTGTTGGATTATAACGAATCATTATTGAGTGAAATACAGTATAAAGACAATCGCGTTTTGTTTTACGCTAAAACTCAGCGCAAAGACTTTGGTAAGCAGCTTGACAGTGTTATAGTATTGAACGGTAATAAAAGGCTATTTAAATATGAATTTCAGTATGGCTATTTTGAGGCTAATTCGGCTCCCGCTTTTCCATCTGAATATCGGTTGAAACTGGTCGCTGTTAAGAAAGTATCTGTTGTGAACCCTTCCGACCAAGAAACGCATACCTTTGAATATGACGAAAGTGTGAGATTGCCCTCCAGTGATTCTAAATTTCAGGATTACTGGGGATACTATAATGGATCAAATACACATAGCCTTTTACCGAAAATTAAACCAATGCATCCTTCCCTAAGCGCACATCAAAGTACCGATATAGGTTTTGCTGACCGAAAAGTGTCAGCTAACCATGCAAAGGCTGGCTTATTAAAAAAAATATTTTTTCCAACCGGAGGGTATGTTGAATATTCGTTTGAGAGCAATAAATACCTGTCCGATTTTACAAGATCCGCCGAAATATCAATTATGGAACCGTTTAGATTAACAGCTACTTCCATGTTGGCTCCTGTACAGTACAGAAAACAGTTTACTATTCCTCCAAACCTAGATAATAATGGTTTAGGTCGTCTTTTGATTACAATGAGTGCGCACAAGGGGGCTGGGCCATTTAATCTTGAAGACGTTCAGTATATAAACATAAGGAATGTCACCCAAAATCGAAATATAGCTACTTACACTCACACTACCGATTTCTATAATGTAAAGAATATTGATGTTCCTTTGTATCTGAATGCAGGAGATGTGTATGAGGTATTTGCAAGTGTAATGAGTGAACCTTCGGTGTCTCAGCCGGTTTATTTAACAGCTAGTCTTACCGCTAGTGTTAAGCAGACTGGCCGAGAAGAACGTGACGGAGGAGGACTGAGAATTAAGAACATTTTTTCCTATGATCAAAATAATGAATTGTTACAGTCTGAAAACTATACATACCCTTTAGGGAACTTTTTGCGTGGGGACAGGGACTTTGAAAATAACTATATTGAAAAGACAGAGTTTGTTACTGACCCAGTATGCGCCGCAAAAACGGCATTATGCTTTAATTGTTGGGTCAATACAAAGACCATCACTTATTATGCATCAAGTAGTCTTCCAATGATCAACCTAGAAGGCGCAACAATCCTTTACAATTCTGTTACAAACACGATTTGCGATAAACTGGGAAATCCGTCAAGTAAGATTGTGCTGTCTCGAAGTTATCAACCATTAGGACACAATTCTTTTTATAATCCGACGGTTCCGGGAATGCGGGAATATGTTTCTGATTTAATTTTGACAGCGCAAGCTCCTTCTGAATATCATTATTCCTACGATTCTCTAAGTAGAGATTTCGATCTTGTCAAAGCTAAGATTGAGAAATATGAAACTAATTATGAGGGCAATGAACCAGTAACCTTCGTTTTTAGAAGAAATTTTTACAATCATTCGATTTGTACTACTACTGGAACTGTGTTTGACCCCGCAGATTTCAGTCACATCCAATATAATCTGCATTTTGGACAGTTCAAGCTAGCTTCGACTACTATAAAAGAATATCATAAAGGCCAAGAAATAATTAGTAACACAATTAAGTACTTTAGTGACAATCCTATACATGGTCAGAACACTAGAATAGAGCACATATCAAGTACTAATGATAAAGAGACGGAATACATCACTTTTCCTGATGATTATAGTGATGGAGTAGGTTTCCTTGATCAAATGAAAAAAAAACAGTCACATCTTATTGCATATCCAATTGAACGCGTGAAAGTACGCGAGATTTCAGGTGTACAATACGTAACACAAGGAGAAATTAATACTTATAAAGCTGGAACTAAGCTTTGTAGAGATAAACATTATATCTTAGAATTAGAAAAATCTGTTGCTATGAAGGATTATAAGTTTAGCAATCGTGTGAAAGGAATTGTATCTCCTAACGGTATTGCTTCGGCTTTTCAGCCAGATGTTCGCTATGAGAAGAAGGTTGAATACTTAAGTTACGATCCTTTTAATAATTTACAGGAGCTTTTGGAAAATGGAAATATGAAGACTGTCTATCTCTGGGGCTACAGCGGGCAGTATCCTATCGCCGAGATCAAAAATGCGACTTATGTTGAGGTAGAGAGTGTGCTGACTAAAGCAGCCATCGACAACCTGAATGTTGCAACACATTCAGAATCTACAATGGAAACCCTGATCAAAGGTGCAGCGGACAAACTGCGGGCCGGCCTTCCGAATGGTATGGTTACCAGCTATACGTACAAGCCACTTGTCGGCATGACCAGCAAGACAGATGCCCGGGGAATAACAGAGTATTATAAGTATGACGGTATGCAGCGCCTGCAGGCCATCCTTGACCATCTGAACCAAGTGAACAAAGCGTTTGACTATCACTACCGTCCCAATTAAGCCAGACCTGTTATGAAAAAGAACTTATTGACGATATTATGCTTAGCTGCCGTGGCATGTGTCCAAGGGCAGACGCTTGTTGACAATCTAACGCTAAACAGTTACAGCAACCAGACCAGCATCCAGGCCTTAAAGAGTGTGACACTGACCAATGGTTTTTATATTCCTGCACCTGCTGCAGGGAAGAGTGTTACGATCAGCATTGCGGGGTTCCAGACCCTTGTGAGCAGGCCAAGTGCAGATCAGAACTATATCCTGACGCGGACGTTCCGAAGCCCGGGTGTGACGCTGTCCACGCTGAATGCCCAGCGCACGATCGGGGACGAGAACCAGACGGTCCAGTATTTTGACGGGCTGGGACGGCCGAGCCAGACAGTGCAGCTAATGGCGAGCCCAAGCTACAAAGATATCGTGCAGCATATCGAATATGACGGGTTTGGTAGGGAAAGTACCAAATTCCTGCCACACGTAAAGAATCAGGCCGGAGACGGATCGTTCAAGCCTACAGCGAGATCTGACCAGCAGGCTTATTATGCGACCACGAACACCTGGGATCCTGCGGTGGTAAAAACCGCGAGTCCGTACTCGGTTACGGTGTTTGAGAACAGCCCGCTGAACCGTGTTAAGGAGCAGGGTGCACCGGGAGTGCCGTGGCAGCCCACCGCCGACCGGAATACGGTTGCTGCCGGTGCCAATGCCGGCCGTACGGTAGCCACGGATTACGGTACCAACATGGCCAATGAAGTTCGCCTTTGGACGGTAAACAGCACGGGAACGGGAGCCACGGCCACGTTCTATACTGCCGGCAAGCTGTACAAGACGGTGCTTCGGGACGAGAACTGGATCAATACGGCAGCAGCTGGTGCGGCTCCGTCGAAAACCGGCAGCGTCGAGGAGTTCAAGGACTTTGAAGGCCGTGTGGTGCTCAAGCGGGTGTGGGAGACGGAGTCCAAAGCACTGAATACGTATTATGTGTACGATGATTTTGGCGACCTCCGGTATGTGATCCCACCGGGTTTTCCGGCTACGGCGACGACATTGACGGAAGCTGCGACGGGCGATTTTCATGAACTGGTGTATGCCTATAAATATGATGGACGTAGGAGACTGATCGAGAAAAAGATCCCCGGCAAGGGCTGGGAATACCTGGTGTACAACAGGAATGACCAGGTTGTGCTGAGCCAGGATGCCGTGCAACGTGCCGCAAAGAAGTGGAGTTATACGAAGTACGATGCCTTTGGGCGCGTAGCCTCCACAGGTATCTATACCAATACCGTTCAGACGACACGTACGGATGTGCAGACACTAGTTGATGGTGTGACCCCGCAATGGGACAGCCGTGTGGGTACGACGGCCTATACGGATGTTTCCTTTCCTGCTACAGGTACAACGAAAGTAGAGCTGACGGTCAATTATTACGATGACTATAAGTTCAAGGCCGCTACGGTACTGCCAGCCACGGCAGGCATCGACAGTACGTGGATGGTGAAGGGGCTGCTGACCGGTACGCGGATCAGTAAGGACGATGGTACTGCGCCGCGCTTATCGGTCAACTATTACGATAAATACGGACGTGTGATAGAATCTGTTTCTGACAACCATCTGGATGGAGTTGACCGGATCACGAATAGCTACAACTTTTCTGGTCAGCTTGAGAGGAGTAAACGTCAGCACCGGATCGGTGGATCGACGTCTGTAACCACGATCCTGACGACGAATGTCTACGACCATGTTGGGCGGCTTGTTGAAACCAAGAAGAAGGTGAACAGCCAGGCTGAGGTACTGCAGAGCAGGCTGGCCTACAATGAGATCGGCCAGCTGAAGACGAAATCACTGCACAGTGAGAACGGCGGGGGCAATTTTATGACGAGCATCGCCTATGCATATAACGAGCGTGGCTGGCAGACCAAGGCAAGCTCAGCCCAGTTTACGAGCCAGCTGAACTATAATGTGAACGGGACCGCGGTGCTGGCCGGTGCGCAGTATAATGGTAATATTGCGCAGCAGCTGTGGGGTCATGGGT
>NZ_JAINDX010000032.1:0-536 GCF_026191775.1 Sphingobacterium sp. InxBP1
CATTTTTTACACCATACTGCATTATTAATTTCGAGAGGCGATTAAGGCTACTTTCACTAGTATGTTTCTAAACAATCAATTTGTCATTAAATGCCTTATAAAACAGCTATAGATTGCATAGAAGAGCTAGCTACTCAATGCTTTTTGTCAAAGCTTACTGATGATGATGTGTCTACTTTCAGGCGGGTCTGTAGTAAGGAGAATGACATTATAAAGCTGGCACTTAGAATTCCACGGACTATAGACTATACTAGTATACTCCGTCTACTGTACGATACACTTCCGCTCAGGTCCTTGTCCTTTAACGAGGCCTTACCACTCTTTTGTTACTCTATTGATCCAGCTCAGCAAAGGCAGTGTGATCTAAGATTCTATCTTCGCGATGTAGTAAAACTAGCTAGACCGAGAAAGAGACTAGAAATGCAAAAGGCACTTCTACAATGGCTGCCATCATTATTATCCGATATTAGGCTGTATCTCCTCAAAGCGTATTCGAATATCATTGAGAAGCTGCAGCGTCACATCGGATAATAATG
>NZ_JAINDX010000014.1:0-3921 GCF_026191775.1 Sphingobacterium sp. InxBP1
ACTTACCTGATCGTCTTCATCTGACATGCTATTCCAAGCAATAACCTCTTTAATTGCTTCTACAAGGCTAAGAGCTAATACTGTATAGCCTTTACCGTTTAACGTCACCTCAAATAGGTGTCTTTCGTCTATTATTTTCATAGTTTATTCCTCCTCCAATACAAATACATCATCTGAAGCAAGTGGCGTTTCGTCACTTTCCGAATCGTAAAAATCTATTTTCTTGACATATGCGCTGTTAACGGCGCCGTAGTCAAATTCAGTAAGTCTAACCCCGATAAACACATCCATGTGATCGGGTAAGCCGGCAATAGCCTGTTTTAATTGTTTTATTGTCATAGTTTTTTCTTTTAAAGGTTCTAAGTCTTGTTTTGCTTTTCCTGTTAGTGACATATCAATTCTCTTTGTTGTTTGGAAATTTTAGTCATAAACATATTTCCGTTTTGTTTTACCGCACTTTCTACATCTATATTCATCATATTCTTTAGTTTGGTCGATGCTCATAGATGTGTACCTTTTTACCCAATTGTGCCGATGTGGCTCTATTTTAATCAGAATTATCATCAGTATAATCAGAGCTATAAATGAAATCTCAATCATATCAATCCTACTTTACGAATTTTATTTTCAGATTTGAAAGCTTTTCAATCTGTTTGTTCAGCTGCTGGATTTTATTATTTATTCTCTGTTCAGACATCTTTACAGCTTCTTCGGGGGTAAGTGAATAATCAGCTGGAGCAAAGTATGCAAGGTTGTATTCCGAATCTTTACTTGGCTTAAATAGCCCTCCGTCTAATGTTCCTTCGATTTCGATTATCTTCCCGGAAGATAAAACGTATTTGTGTAGGTATATTTTCATAGTTTTGGTATATTATTTTCTGATAGGATTGATTCTTTGTTTACTGTGATTGAATGTCCTGAATCATCATAAACAGTAGGGGCTTTATAACAAAGATATTCTGCTTCCGCATTCTCTGCGGCATTCCGTAGCGATTCTTTGGCTACTTCGAGGGCGAAACGTTTGGCGATTTCATCAACCATCCAATCGCTAACACCCATTGCCCCTACTTGCTCCCAAGATGTATACCCATCTTCAATAGCTACTTCGTCTTTTATTTCCTGTAGTGTTTTCATTTCTTATTAAATTTATTTAGCAGATAGACCACATATCAGTCTTTGCATCTCCTTTTTTAACTTTACGCCCATCAACCTTAAAATCATCACCGCACAATTGGCAATCACAATCTTTAACGTCGTCTGGATATCGCTCTGACAAATACAGATCATATGTAATTTGCATTCCCTCAGATTTAGCTCTGATAGCACAGCAGCGGCAGACTTTTTTAAAGAGTATAGCTTCTTTATTTTCTATTCTATATACTTGAATCATCTTTCTTTCTTCTTTACCACCCTAGACTATACTAGGGTGGGGGTTAAACATTATGCTGCTAATTTTAAAAGTTCTTTTCCTTGGGCTTCCGCCCACGCGCACACCACATGAGGGACTACACTATTGCCTATAAATTTCTTTTGATCCGATTGGTTGCCATAAAGCTTGTAGTCTGCCGGGAACCCCTGGATTAACTTCAATTCTGAAACTTTGAGCATACGCATTTTAATGTCAGAAATACCATAGATGGCCATGAACTCTTTGATCTTGATCATCGTTTCAGAGTCATCTTCGTATATTTCAATTCTGACATTTTGATCGATCTGGTACTGTATGAAGTACAAAGGTGCTTTATCCTGACGCGCAATAATGGTGGGACATCCTGTTTCTATGCTAGTTGTATGGCCGCCATGTGAGGGATTATAAATAAAACCGGTAGTCATCAATGTATCCTTGTCCAGACAACAAACTTGGTGGAGAGCAAAACGATCTTCAGTTGTCAATGTCCCACATGCTGTATTCACCGAATGAGCTCCTTTTTCATTCCCATAATATTTGGTTAAAAAAGCCTCCTTACCGCCTGCCACCTCTTTAATTAATCCGGCATATACTCGTTTTAAGGAATTTTCAACCAAAGGCTTTTTACGTCCAAAGATGCTCTCGCCTTCGTCTTTAAAATCCAATAGGTCTTTCACTGGTTTCCACTTTAATAGGCCATTCCCGAAAAGATCCTGTTTTCCTGTTCCAGTTTTTGAATGCGTTGGCTCAGGCCATACAATAGGTAGATTTTCTTTAGCGAAACATCCGAAAAGGCGGTTTCGAGAAGTATACGCTCCAAAGTCTGCAGAGTTCAATTCTTTCCATTCGTCACGGTAACCAAAGGAATTGATGTGATTCCGCCATCTTAGCCAGTCTTGACCTGATTTCATACTTACAGGTTTTCCAAATTCATTTAACGGCCCCCAGGACATGAACTCTACTACATTTTCGATTTGTACATAATCAGGATCTAAAGCTGTAATATATCTGTCCAAATGATCCGCTAGGGTTCGGCTATCTGCGTCGCGAGCTTGACCACCCTTGGCCTTACTGAAATTGGTGCATTCCAAGGATGCCCAAAGCACTATTTTTGCCCATGGATATAACTCTCTATATTTCTCCACTATTACCGTCAATGGTGATAGTTCCAATGTGCGGATGTCCTCTTCAAAATGGTAAACCTCTGGATGGTTTTCCCAATGGCTTCTAATTGCTTTATGATCATGGTTGACACATGCAGCAATAATAGCTATTGGATTTCCGGCATTATCTTTTGCTTGCGAAAATCCGGTTGTTGTTCCCCCAGCGCCACAGAACAGATCAATAACTACGTATCGAATAGCTTCAGGATTCTTTACTATTTGTGGTGTGAATGGTTTATGTTGTAGTATAAATGCGTTTATCATGGTCTTCTTTGTTTATTTTACTCTCCCTAACTAACACCTGCCCCACAACATCCGGCTCAGTATGATACATAGCTACCCATCTAGCAGCTGTGTTGTAGGAGACACCAAAATCCTTGCAGATATGCCTGCGTTTTCGCTTGGTGCCTACCCATTGCTCTATTACTAGACCTATGATATTGTGGGGGTGTCGGGGGGTCATTTTGTTGGTTCCTCCTTAGTAATACCGTAATTGTATTTCTTGTCTATTTGGCGCATAATCCAGCGCTTATACCAATTTGCTGTAGGGTAGTAGGATTTCATGTTTTTGATGTTTAATTCATCAAGTTTGCCCCACCAGTTGGTTAAATAGAGTAGAAACAATGTGTATATCTCCAATCTATTATTTATCCACCACAAAAGAGATATTATATAAATAAGCGGATACAGACACCCGAAAAACAACCATAGAAAGAACAGCCACCATCGGCCGGTATCAGCTAGGAAGTAGCCAGCCAAGAATGCGTTTACCATGAAATACGCGATTATCAATGATGTCATGAGTTGGTCTCCTTTCCGTCAAATTCCCAAAGCGACAATTTGCCTTTCACGTTTAAAATAGGCTCGTCAAACAATACCGGATTGGCTAATACCCAGTTGTAGATTGCATCTTCACGACCTTTGCCCATGTGTGCAGGCAAGCCAGCTGGGTAATGAGGTGAGCAACTCGGCGTTCTTTCAGCCCAAATGCTGCCGTGGTTGATAACACAGTCAACTATGTCTACGGTGCCTATAATGGCTCCGAACGGCATGGTACCATCGAAAGCTGTTTTAAGAACGGGAATTGCAAGTTTGGTTTGCTCGTCTGTTAATTGGATATTGAATTGTGTTTTCCCACTCACATGGATGTAAATCGTGCCACGGTATTTAGTTGCCCAAGTTCTGTTTTCAATATCCTTTATACCCAACAGGGGATTGTCTAACCTCGGGGTACAGACCAAAGATGCCCATGGTTGTTTTATGCTTAATGCTTTCATGAGTTGGTCTCCTTTCTTGCTTTTAGTAGCGCGTCAGCAACTTTATATGATTCAGTTGCTAGAACATCATAAG
>NZ_JAINDX010000026.1:0-2952 GCF_026191775.1 Sphingobacterium sp. InxBP1
ACTTACCTGATCGTCTTCATCTGACATGCTATTCCAAGCAATAACCTCTTTAATTGCTTCTACAAGGCTAAGAGCTAATACTGTATAGCCTTTACCGTTTAACGTCACCTCAAATAGGTGTCTTTCGTCTATTATTTTCATTTTTTATCAGTTAAATAAGCCAATATCAATAGTTTTGTCTCTGTCCGTTCGGGCGCTGTGTATTCGATCTCCAATTCGCTGACACCCTTTTTCTGCATCTGTTCCAAGGTGTAATGGACAAGAATCCTTATTGCCGAATCGCTGTCTATAACTCCTTTTTTGAGCTGCTTAATCAGGAAGCGAACCCAAAGTTTGCGGATTAGTTTTTTCATATTGAAAATCCTTTTAATTTATGTATCGGTGTGCTGACGAGGTTATCGAATTCTATATTAGTTACCGTGCCATTTGGAGTGGATTTAACGTATGCATCAAGGGCATTCATTAAGCATTCTTTTGCCATTTCCATTGCTGTAAAGTGTTCTAAAACACTTTTATTATCATCTAATAATACTCGTATAGTGTTTTTATCACTAATATTGTCGTAAGTTGATTTTATGGTGAAATCTATGTTTAATTCCATCTCTACTCTTATTTATACCCCTATATGATAGGGGTGGGGGTTAAAACTGTATTGTTAATAGCTTGTCCCTACATACTGGTATTCCGGTACTACATCTAATCAGGTCCTTGAACACTGTATTTGTACACCAGTGACCACATTCGAACCGGAAAATAAATCCAGTGACCGATGTAAGTTTTACCCGAGATCCACAAGGGTATTGATAATACTCGCCGATGTAGTAGTTCATGGTGATCCGTGGGTCATATTTAATCTGTACAACTACCAGCATCACAGCTGGCATAATCGATAAATTCTAATTGCTGTTGAATTGGAAGGTTTTTAATCCAATCCATAGATGCTGGATAGGTTTTCTTTCCTACAGTTCGTCTCTTGAATGTTTTACCCTTTAATTTTTCCGCATCATCAGCCCATTGCATTCTGTTCCAGTTGATCGGATCTTGCCATTGTTGTTGGAGCTGTTGGACGGTATGGTGAAAGCACATTACGCAATTGGAAATTGGCGGAAATACATACTCTGGGCGACCTTGCCAATACTTTATTATTTCCGCCTTGGTGATACCGTGTTCGATAAGAGGAAACGAAGGAACTCGATAAAAATCCTTTTTGTAGTAGTTGAATGGTGTTGGTTTAAGAACTCGTTCGCCGCGTCTTACCATTCCTTCAACATCCATAATGTCCCACCACTTTACTAGGTAACTTGGTATATGTAAGTCATTGATAACGGTCTGCAAATCAAAGGAAGGATTAGGAACTCGATCTTTGATCTCTACCAGCTTAAAGAACATGTTTACAGTTCGGTCGAGTTCATCAAGCCGGAAGCCAATACGCATTTCAACCGGATCTACTAGAGAAACTTTCTTGCGTATATAGTTGTACATCGGGACGATTTTCAAATGCTCAGTGCACATTCTTGTTTGTGAATTCGGAAGTCGCTCCCTCGCCATGTCATCATAGGTCTTGAACTTTGATAATCCCCAATTATGGGCGAACACCACATAGATTCCACCGGTAACTATTGAATGCCAAGGTTTACACAATTCCTGTGAAAGTTGGTGTAATACAACTAAAGTCCTATCGTCTTCAGCACTCATCCAAAAGCCTGGGTGAAACATTCTCAACCAAGCATGAGAAGCTAACAGACCTGGGACTTTCATCCGTGCTTGCGCCGTCTCTTTTGTGTATTTGTACGCTTCTTGCTCAACACAGGCAAAAATATTGTGGTCTGCTTCGAAATGAATCCCCATAAACGAACTGGTTTGACCTCCTGAAAGACTGTTAACTGTTATCATTCCTTTCTCCTTTCTAAACTTTACTCTCCCTCACCAACACCTGTCCAACAATATCCGGCTCAGTATGATACATAGCCACCCATCTAGCAGCTGTGTTGTAGGAGACACCAAAATCCTTGCAGATGTGCCTGCGTTTACGGTTGGTGCCTACCCATTGCTCTATTACTAGGCCTATGATATTGTGGGGGTGTCGGGGGGTCATTTTGTTGGTTCCTCCTTAGTAATACCGTAATTGTATTTCTTGTCTATTTGGCGCATAATCCATCGCTTATACCAATTTGCTGTAGGGTAGTAGGATTTCATGTTTTTGATGTTTAATTCATCAAGTTTGCCCCACCAGTTGGTTAAATAGAGTAGAAACAATGTGTATATCTCCAATCTGTTATTTATCCACCATAAAAGAGATATGATATAAACAAGTGGATACAGACAGCCGAAAAACAGCCATAAAAAAATTTGCCACCATCTGCCGGTATCAGCTAGGAAGTAGCCAGCCAAGAATGCGTTTACCATGAAATACGCGATTATCAATGATGTCATGAGTTGATCTCCTTTCCGTAAAACTCCCAGAGTGATAACTTGCCTTTTACATTCAAAATAGGCTCGTCAAACAATACTGGATTAGCTAATACCCAGTTGTAGATTGGTTTTTCATCTCCAATATCGACTAGGAACTCATTTGTTTTCTCAGCCCAAATGCTACTGTGGTTGATAACACAGTCTACAATATCCACTGTGCCTATAATAGCTGATTTCGGGTAGTTTTCTGATAGGAAGGCTATACTTGGTAAGCTTTCATACTGATCTTCTGTCAACAATTTATTCAATTCCCCGGCTGATTTACCACTTGCGTGAATGTAAATCGTGCCACGGTATTTAGTTGCCCAAGTCCTGTTTTCAATATCTTTAATACCCAATAGGGGATTGTCTAACCTCGGGGTACAGACCAAAGATGCCCATGGTTGTTTTATGCTTAATGCTTTCATGAGTTGGTCTCCTTTCTTGCTTTTAGTAGCGCGTCAGCAACTTTATATGATTCAGTTGCTAGAACATCATAAG
>NZ_JAINDX010000010.1:0-635 GCF_026191775.1 Sphingobacterium sp. InxBP1
TTATGAAAAAGAACTTATTGACGATATTATGCTTAGCTGCCGTGGCATGTGTCCAAGGGCAGACGCTTGTTGACAATCTAACGCTAAACAGTTACAGCAACCAGACCAGCATCCAGGCCTTAAAGAGTGTGACACTGACCCATGGTTTTTATATCCCTGCACCGGCTGCAGGGAAGAGTGTTACGATCAGCATTGCTGGGTTCCAGACCCTTGTGAGCAAGCCAAGTGCAGATCAGAACTATATCGTGACCAGAACCTTCCGTAGTCCCGGAGTGACGCTGTCCACACTGAATGCCCAGCGCACGATCGGGGACGAGAACCAGACGATCCAGTACTTTGATGGTCTGGGCCGGCCGAGCCAGACAGTACAGCTGATGGCCAGCCCTACCTATAAAGACATTGTGCAGCATATCGAATATGACGGGTTTGGTAGGGAAAGTACCAAATTCCTGCCACACGTAAAGAATCAGGCCGGAGATGGATCGTTCAAGCCTACAGCAAAATCTGACCAGCAGGCTTATTATGCGACAACGAACACCTGGGATCCTGCGGTGGTAAAAACCGCGAGTCCGTACTCGGTTACGGTGTTCGAGAACAGCCCGCTGAACCGTGTTAAGGAGCAGGGTGCACCGGGA
>NZ_JAINDX010000028.1:0-10244 GCF_026191775.1 Sphingobacterium sp. InxBP1
AAGCCACATCTCCGGATGTGGCTCTACAACATATATATTTTGACTAAACGCCTAGTTACTAAACGAATGGATTGATTTGGAGACTTTCCAGCTGTCGCCTTCGCGCACCAAAGTCACCAGGTCGGTCTTGGTGAAATTTTCGAATTTCAACGTTACTTTAGCGACCATATAATCTGCAGACTCTTCGAGAATGTCGGTGGCCACTTTACAGTCCAGCTGCTCTCCTTTTTGCTTTTTGAAGAAGTTAACAACCGCACTACGTCCGTTGATAGCTGCGTTAGCCTTCTGGCTGAAATCTGCAGCAAACAGCTGCTCCACGCCTGCTGACTCGCCTTCGGTGGTGACCGCAACATAGTGGTCAAGAGCAAAGTCTGCGGTAGAAAGGTTAACGTTTGCTTTTGCTGATTTTGAACCGGGTCCTTCAGCGGCCATAGTGAATGTGGATACTACAATTAAGGCTGCTGCTGCGAATGTTTTTACTAGAGTTTTCATAATGTCTTTATTTTTTGTGTTAGTTCTGTTGTTCTTATTTGTTGATTCAAAACTACGACACCATACGTCCACAGCCTATGGGCTTTAGACCAACGGACGGGAAAACTCGGTGAACAGAGGAAATGGGGAGGTGAAACTCTCCAAGCAGAAGACCATTAAAAATATCCCTTTATTTGGTATAGATGCGATGCTCATAGAACGGTTCTATTTTTCAAGCCCATGTCTCGTCACGCAAAACATTGATAAATCATGTAGTATAGAATTACCAATGATTAAAGAATAAAAATCTTACATAAACGCGAGGAATTTACTATAGAATTGTGTATCTTTGCATTATAGAATTCTTTTCTCAGTGTAGAAAAGTCATCAAAAAGACAGTTTAATTACTAAAGTTAATACACCCTCCATGCCTCTCCGCGATGCACACTTGGGGGGGGGTCTTCTCTTTTTATAGCCTATGCCAAAGAAATCGTACAACAAACCACCATTGAGGTTTGCAGATCAGCTGGAAAAACTGAAAGGCCGAGGACTAGAGGTTCCGGACGAGTCCCGGGCAATAGCTTATTTACAACAAATAAGCTATTATCGGTTGAGTGCTTATTTTCTTCCTTACCAATCCGTAAAAGACATCTTTGATAAAGGCACTACCTGAACCTGCACCTTGGTGAACAGCCGAATGGCAAGGATAACATAGCCTTGTTTTGTAAGTAGAGCATTTTAATAATTCATTTCAATTTATCAAAAAAAATTAAAACTATTTTAATCTGACAGTTGTTCTTATTATACAAAGCGCTACAAGTAATCCTTCAGCAGAAGGCACCAACATAAAAATTGGCGTAGTACAGTGAAAATCCAATAGTATTCAAACACATTGGATGACGAAACATAAAAGAGGAAACGATAGGAAACATAAAAATTACTGTACAGAACAACGCTAAGAGAAAGGGTCTGATCAACATCAGGCCCTTTTGACGTAAAAAGCCAGATCGGGAGGGCAATGGCCTGTGCAGAGGCCTTGACAAGGACCTTAGGCATTTTCATAAAATGCTTTAAATCTCTTCCCAAAATAGTATAAAGTAATCTCAAGACAGAGCCCTTGCTGACCTCCAAATTGCAACAAAAAGGAAATTTCAGAAAGACCTCAGTAGATAGTATTATTTAATAAAATTATTCGTACTATCGCGCTTTGTAGACAACGGCCTAAAATTGAACGTATCTTGTCTTGCTTCAAACTCTCCAGTTTTGATATATTTCCGTGAGGTTATGATAAATTGTCTTTCGTTTATAATATGACCTTTATCAACATAGGTTTGATATTTTTCGGCATAAATTGGTGTTAGATAACGTTCAATTGTGATATTATTTCCGTCAACAATATATAATCCCCAGATATACCCTGTCTTTTTATCATTAACATTACTTTTCGAAAAAGTTTCATCAATATTCTTAAAACCATGTTTAATTCTCGGGTTCCCACCTTGATAGACTATTCCATTTTTATACAGGAAGATAATATCAAAAAAAACGCTATCTAATTTAGTATAATAATACCCATTCAACAAAAGTCTTTCACTAACATTTTCTTTCAGCTGCAATGTCGGCAGTTGCCGACGAACGGAACATGAAACTGTTAAAAAGAAAAATATATAAAAATAAATTGTTCTTACCATGCCGTAAATGGATTAAGTGTGCGATAATAAATATCTAAATTGACCATATTGCTCAATACTGGAAAAATTGCATAGGTCTTCCCATCGCCATGCGCGAATTTGTTCTGAAAAATATTTCTGTTGTCCTCGCTATTTGTTCCAATATTAAATCCCTTATAGCCAAAAGTCCATGAGCCCAATCGAAACATATTCGTATTTTCTCCATCATAAGTTTTTTTTCCATTAATTTCACTCGACGGCCTCTTTGTCAAATTTAACCCATCGGATGGATCTCCAGTTGCCATTAGTAGAGTCGTTGATACATCGCCAACCGCCGCTCGAATACCTGTCGTTCGCCAACGGTCTCCTCCATCACCCAAAGGGAGAGAACCTAACTTTTCATGTCCAAGCCAATCGTTTTCATAATGTACAGACCAGTTTTTGCCGTAAAATCCGATTGAACCGGTCCTTTGATCCACATTCCCACCCTTGAAGCTCATCGTTCCCAAACTCAGCTTAAAGCCCTCTCCCCCGATACCAATTTGCCCCCCCATACGACGTTCAACAAAACTGCTTCCTGTAAAAATATTCTTGTTCCAGGCGGTAAAGCCAGAACTAAAACCAATATCAAAATTTTCCGAAGAATATCCAAGTGAATAATTCAAGCCATATCCCCAGCCGTTCGTACCCATAAATAGCGAAGGACCAACACCGAAACCAAAATTCCCTATGGACATAGACAGGCTATATTTAGATAAAATAGAACTGCTCATTGAATTGACCAACGTGCCTGGATAGGTGCTTAAAGACGCCATAGACGAACTCCAGCTGGAACTAAAAATACTTGCTCCTTGAATTCCCGTAACTGCTCCGTACGCAGTTACCGCTCCCATTAGTGCTGCTCCTGTCCATCCTTTAAAAAACGAATCACCTTTTATTGCATTCCCAATCCCATTACCTAATACACCCACCGCAGCACCGATGAGAACAGGCACAATCCACTCACCATTTGGATCAATGTAGATTGCCGGATTGTTGCCCATCGCTAAATAAGGATTGACAAATTGACTTGCAGGATCCATCGCAGACCATTTTCCTGTCGCGGGATCATACAGCCTCGATCCATGATCATACCAATTTAGCCCCCCCTGATCGTACAGTTCTTTGCCCGAGTATAAAAATTTGCTTTTTTCTCCTGCAGCATAGGCTAAGTTTAAACCGGTGGTCGCATCTCCATACATTGACAGTCCGTAAGCGTAATAGCTATTCTGCTGCACGACCTTAGCAACGGTATGATTGGCATCCGGGACAAAGGTTACCCGTACATTGCCCAAATGATCTTTAATATCATATTCGTAAATATATGACCCTCCATTTACTCTCGCCCTTCCCTCTTCAGTATGAATGAATTCAATCTGATTTTGCCGATATTGAATACCATCCACATAATCTATCTTATAGCTAGCAGTACCATTGATATAATTTGCCTGAAGTTTTTTTCCAGTTCGATCATACATAAATTCCAAACGGTGCCCCGCACCAAAGGTAATGACAGCTGGTAAGTCCAAATCATTATAAGTGATTTCAATTCCTTTACCAGTATCTTTAATCATATTACCATTGGCATCATAGGTCTGTTCAACGGCCTGTACAGCCTTGTCATCAAATCCCAAGGCCTTACTCGCAGCAGTACTCACATCATCTATCTTAAGACTTCGATACCCTTGATAGGAATACACCAGGCTATCTATTTGCTGTATGGCATTATTCGTGAATGCATACCGTCCCAAATTTGTAATTCCTCCACTTGAATTGTATTTGACAAATTCGCTATGCGCATTATCCACAATATCATTCTTTTCGGAAATTGCAGCAGTCATCCGATTAAGTGCATCGTAGCGATATTGATATCCCATTTTGGGCGGAGCAATGGACTGTGACGCCACTTTACTGGTTTTCCATTGAAATGAAGCTACATTGCCATTAAACTGGGGAGCCTTAGCATGGGTATTGTATTCTAGTTTACTCCCAAATAGATCACTGCTGCTATCTGAATCACCATCATTCATAGTAGAGGATGAGTTTAAATTCGGGTCATTGATCGAAGTCAACCAACCGCGCTCATTATACCGATAATCTATACTTTGCAAAAACTTCGTTTGCCCCGGAGCCTGATGCAACTTTTTATCTACCAACTGCCCAAGTTCATTATAGGTATTGGTCACAACCTTGATTTCGTCCTGATTGTTAATCTTTTGACTTAGGGTCAATGGTCGTCCATTTTGATCATAAGTATATTCATTTCTGACGTTAACGGCTTGCCCCCCTGTTCCGGTATGCTTTCGCTCTGCCGACACAAGTTCGCCACTGAAATTGAATTGATTGTCAACTTGATCAATCCCGCCTAGATGGTTAGTTGATTTTGTCTGTATACATCGTCCATTCCGATCATAATAATTTACTGTCCATAGCACTGTATTGGCGTTATTTATCTCCCATGTTTTGGTCACGGTCGGCATCCCTGTCGGGTAATCAACTTTGCTATTGCCTGTGGATGCAGAATACGACAAACTTGCGGGGAGGGCGCTTACATTATAATTATCATAATAATTGATGATATAGTACGATGCGATCCCAGATGTCGGCCATGCGGTATTTGAATAGCCAGTACTCGAAGTACTTGGCTTTTCATAAGTTACTGTAGCTGCTTCTGCCGCATTTCTTAGCGCTGTAAAAGATTCTGTGGACGTGTAGGATCCGGACATAATGGTACGTCCTTGGGCGTCATACTTTATGAAGTACCATTGATTTTTTTGCCTTAATCTTGGACTCTGGGACGCCACCAGCTGATTTTGGTTGTTATAGATATAATAATAGGCTGCTATCCCAGGTTCCTTTTTCTGTATAAGTCTCCTTTTCCAGTCATAGGTATATCGATAGCCAAAAAGGTCAATATTAGCACTTGTAATTGTTGCCATATCCGGGTTTAAAGCAGGTGGCAACACGAAGTATAATTCTCCTAGGTCGGAATAAACATAATAAGTGGAAAGGATGGTTAGCTCGCCTGATTCAGCCTTTATAAAAGCTCGTTCCAAAACAGTTTTTCCATTTTTGTCCAAATATGTTTCGGTTGTATTAATACGTCCGTCCGAAGCCACCCAATTATTATTTTTATGTATAGATACCTTCAATTGATTATCGGCATAATATCCATCCGCAGTTGGTACCGCTACTGCACTTGTATCCTGGCTGTTGACCGAGAATTTCCTGACTTTTCTAGTTGTGGCCGTGTTTGTCAAATCGACATTGTTGTTGAGTGTTTCCTCGTATCTAATTGTTCTGCCATTGGGTTGCCAATCCTGCCCTATTGCCCCTTGTTCCCGTACTTTGTCGCTGGGAGAATTATCAAATACTGTTTTGCTATACGGGTATGCAGTTTTCGCAGTAAAAGGATCGAAGCCAGCCCCGCTATAAAATGTACTTTGTGCTGTTAGATCATTTGGTTTATAAGATCCATTGATATTTCCCTGTTCGACATACGGCAAATAATCAACAGCTTTTCTTCCCTGGGCATCGTACCGGACAGGAATCACAACATCTTTAAAACTACTGGACCCCATCACATCAACGCCCTGTATTTGACGACCTAAATTATCATAGTAGGTAACTTGCTGCGACTCTTCGGATAAGTTTCGCTTGACATTTAAATTTCCTGTGTTGACACCAGCGACTTTAAAATTTCGGACCATGACAAAATTCCGTTCGCGAGTAGGTTGTGTATTTGGATATTTATCTTGTGGGGTGGCCTTCACCGTAAAGATACGAAGGTTGCTACCGAGAGGCACATGAAAACCATTCTTCAAAATGACTGTTTCAAATGCCGAAATACTGGGTTCATTATTATACTGGCTTAACTCAAGCTTATCCACTTGTGCAAAGACATCCAAATGAAAGCCCAAACAACTGATTAATACGAATAAATAACGCATGATTCAAAAGTTTACTGAAACACAATATTGTTAAATGTCCCCAAGTAACCCGGTTGTGGAATAGATGAGGTGGAGTTAGTCAAACGGATTTTGATATCTCCATTAGAATGTACCGTAAATTCATACTCCCGACCGTCCAGAGAGGTGCGCTGTGTCAATGTCGAAATCGGGCGGCAATCTCCAAGAATATTTGCGACCACAATTCCATTGTAGTACCAATCCGAGCTAGAATAATAAACGCTGCCTTGAAGACCTAGGGCTATATAGTTGATCTTGAATTCCGTATTGGACTTATAAATATAACGGGAGATGAGGTCCCAACCTGGAACAGCCTGTACATTACAATCTCTATTCGTTTCCTCTACCAGATTGGCAAAACAATCCACCCGATCACCACTAATATTATAGCAGTAACTTTTTAGAATATTATTATCCTGGTCCATAACGAGTTGAAGACGATTATATATATCATATTTGTAAAACACCGTCTGTCCAAATGTATTGGATTCACTGGTTTTCAGTCCCAATTCATTATAACCGAATGTCTTTATTTGTGCATCCTCAGGATACACCCGCACCTCATCTATCCTTGTGCCCTCAGTAAGAATTATATTATTTGAGTAAGGCTTCTTCACATAGGTCCATGTACCGTTCGTGTTCAAATACCAGTAGTCGATCAAATATTTTCGTGAAGCAGTAGCAACGAACGGTACAGTGAAATTAGTCTGCCCTGACCCCAATCCAGCATAGCTGGCTACTGACGCCTGATCTTCAAATCCTTCATAATAAAATTCATAATACTTTCCCTGTGCAGTGCCAGTTAAAGGAAGTGCCATAGCGTTGCTGATCTCTATCACAACCCGGTCATATTTATCGTAGCCAATAGAACTGTAAGTACCATTATTTGTTTGCGTCATAGCAAGTCTGTTGCTACCACTTTCATAAAAATTTAACTGTTGCGCAACTTTATGGTTAATAGATCCAGCTGTAATCTTTCGATAGTTACTTGTACTCATCAGCTTAAATGGAGCTTGAAAAATGTTATGCGTATGCAGTAATTCATTCTGAGCAAGCTGTTGTGACTCATGCACAATAATGCCAAGAATATTCTGTCCCTTCAATGTATTCAAGGTATTTACCTCTGTAGTGTTAACCATAGGAATGCTGTTACCG
The DNA here is from genome assembly GCF_026191775.1 of Sphingobacterium sp. InxBP1. Lineage (NCBI taxonomy): Bacteria > Pseudomonadati > Bacteroidota > Sphingobacteriia > Sphingobacteriales > Sphingobacteriaceae > Sphingobacterium > Sphingobacterium sp. InxBP1. The sequence continues at coordinate 7,304 of NZ_JAINDX010000028.1, forward strand.
TCCTCAGGATAGTAGAGCGTCTTTTTCTTAACTACTGCTTTCGAGTCCTTTGTCTCGATTGACCGGATATAATTTTTATTTGGATGGTAGGCATACGTTGTAGTCTGTGTTATGTTTTTGGAAGTATCACTCACACTTTCATCGTATGCTCTGTTGATCACATTTGCTAATCTATAATTCTCGATAGGAGTAAAATACAGTGAACTATGTCCGATAAATCCAGACTGTCCGGAAATAGAAGCCCCTGTGACACGGCTAACCACACCATAACTAGATCGAATTTCATTTGCATTCAACGCGACATATTGATAATCTGTCTGACTCAATAACTTGTTAGCGTTATTATAATTGCTAACCCTGGAAAGGAGCCCACGCTTATGCGCATAACTGATGGAAGACCCTGTCAGAACTCCGCCAAAAAAAACACTCGATCCTGACTGATAAGTTGTTAGTTTATCCGGATATGATCTAAAGTCTTGGTAATTGAAATCGGAATATGAATTGTTAGCATTAATCTCCCGGACGCGACCGTAACCCACAAAATAACCATTCAAATCCGAGTAATTAGCCAATGATCCGGAAAAGATTTTTTCGATGAAATAATTGCCATTGTTAGCTATCAAAGAGAGCGTACTATAGTTTGCACCATAAACTGATCCAGTAGAACGCCCTTCAAACTCATACTGAAATCTTCTTTTAAGGGAAGATGTGCTGCTTTCGAAGGTCTGTATCTCCTGCACGCGAAGTCCTCCTAAAATATCAGCAGGTTGCGAATCATTTTGATAAACAGTGTTAAAACCATAGGAGATCTGCGTGTAAGCATTGGTACGCTCTGTAATTTTAAAAAGCATATAAGTACCGGTTGCTGCCAGCGAATGTGGTTTTCTTAATTCTGGATTCTTCATTGGGTCGCCGCTCGGAAATGTGGTCCGAAACCCAAAATAGTCTGTGTTATTATCCTTTCGATCGAATGCGCTACCTGAATTCTGATACTCAAATTTCTTATATCTTTGACCCACCAAATCTTTTTCTCCTGAATATATCCTGATACTATCCAATCTCAATCTACACCTATCAGACAATCTTGCGCCAGCAGGAGGTGATGCCACTGACCCAAAATAGGATGTTCCCAATACTATTTTTTGATTGAGCCGCTCACCGGCTACAGTATATACAAAAGAACTTATCGTGCTCAATCTTGGCGCACCACCTTCTACGTCTTTACGACCTGATTCATAGTAAAACACAATGCGCCCATATTTCGTTAGTATGCTGGACAAGTAATAATTATCCATTTCCTGAACATTCTCGTTAAACTGTAAATTTTCACTTGTCGTAGACATTAATCGGGTATAGTCCCAACTATATTGATAATATTTCTCTTTCCCTCCAGAACTACCCGGTTTATTATAATAGAAAGAGATCGTATCTGTATTGTCAGCGTTGACGATTTTTTCTAGGTGCCATGTGGAAGTATAAGTCCTCTGAACACCACAAAGCTTCTCTGTAGTGGTATTTCGAAAGCCAGACGAAGTACCGAAATAATAAGTATTCCCTTGATCGTCTTTGACAACAAAGCTTGAATTCGTATAATTGGAAGAATTATTAAAATTTACTGCGACAATCTTGAAAGCGCTATTATTGGAAGTGACTGGATTTCCGTTCTCATCAAAAGAAAATTGAAACGAAAATGCAGGGGTATTTACAAAAAACAGATCGGGCTCGGAATCGTAAACCTGATCATAATACCTAAGGCCATCTGAAATGGTTATCCGATTGAAATATTTTTCATGTAGAGCCGTATTATTGACCGCAGCATCCCGAATTATTTTTCCATGCTCTCCAGGTCCTAAATAACCCGTCGTATGCTCATCAGGCAATGCGCGAACGACTCTTGTAATACTTCCTCCTGCCACAAGCTGCCAACCTAATCCTACAGCGCCAGAGTACTCCTGATGCCTGATTCCACCACCTGAAGAATAACTCAATTGCACCGGTATAACCTGACTTTTACCCGAGATCTGAGTTAGCGGGATATTTAAAACCAATTTACCGGAATATTTATCGACATCAATCCCTTGGCCAATATTACCTGTAACGCCCAAAAATTTATTATCTGCTGCTGGAAAACCATAGCCGGTCTGAGCAACAACCTTTTGCACAAATATTAAAAAAACGACAATGGAAATTAAGAAAGAAAGGATTTTACTTACACTTTTCATAAAAACGATTTTTAAGCATTCCAATATTTCGAAAGAAATGAGATTCTTTTACGACAAAATAAACAAAGTCAAAAAAACACTAAAAACAGGTACTCACGGTTAACAATAGACACAAGATAAAAACAATTATCTATTTAAACAATAAAAATAGAATAATTTTTCAAAAATTAATAGTTTGATTTCAGGCACCACTAATCACACTGAGGGTGGGTTAATGCCGTGTTTATAAACGTCGGCTAGCCTAGCTACTGAATAGGTTGTAAACGGCGGCCTTCCTCGGAATTCCAAAACTAATCAAACACCTCTTTGTGCCACCTAAAGGTTCGATAGGTCACATTGTTTTTTTATTTTATGGAGATAGTTCGCAGTATCTGCTAAAGCAGATTTGCGTAAGCTATCCAGTACTTTACATTCATTCATTGCTGGATTACGGCGGTTCAGCACCATTTCTTTAAATGCCAATATAGCCTGTTCAGGATTCAGGTCTGATCCGTCAAAAAGTCATCTGCACTCTTGGCTGTCAAAACCAAATGAACTGAGGTATTGGGGAAGGATGACAATACTACAAGTATGTATAGAAATGAAAATACTACTATTTAGCTTGCTGCCGCATCACGTTCCAGAAATTATAGTCCATCATTGGAGCTTTTATAACACCTACATGGTGCCCGATGGTTACGATCTGTCCCCGATGATAGGTGGTATGGATGATTAAGTGC
>NZ_JAINDX010000027.1:0-9483 GCF_026191775.1 Sphingobacterium sp. InxBP1
CAGGGTCTCCATTGTAGCTTCCGAATGTGTCGACACGTTGAGGTTGTCGATAGCCGCTGGGGTAAGTAATGCAGATACCTCTGCATAGGTCGCATTCTTGATTTCAATAATAGGATACTGACCGCTATACCCCCAGAGATAAACGGTTCTTAAATTACCATTTTCTAAAATCTCGCGAAAATTGTTAAATAAATCATAGCCTAAACACTCAATCTTCTTCTCGTAACGATCGTCTGGCTGAAAGGGGGTAGCAGAGCCTTCGGGTGGAAGGATTCCTTTCAATCGATTACTAATTTTAAATTCATCTACTTTTATCCCGTTATTAACCAGATTTAACCCATAAACAGCCAAACGCCTCCCGTAATTATCGTAGGTAGAATACTGTCCCTGGGTGATATTCTTTCCTTGACTCCGATGAGCTAGTGTTATTGTTTCTATTGGGGTACCTATTATATTTTTTTCCAATAATTTGGATAACCAAATGTTTGGTTGAATATAGTCGTACGGGTAAACAAAATACCGATCTACCTTCTCTTCTTCACTATTTACTATCGTCGTTTTTCTCAACTGTCCAAAAATTACATCATATTCCATATCCTTCGCTGAACTTATTAGAACTTGATCTCCACTTAAATCATAATCAGTGACTGTTTCATTTAGTAACTGGTATTGAGGAAGAGAAATTTTGAAAAGTGATACACCAAATAAATCACTTGTATTTTCTACAACTCTATATTTACAGGTATTATTAGAATAGATATTTTTTCTATAATATTTTACCATTGAAAATGTATTTGGCAAGAAAGTATATTGACGCGATATAGATCGTTGCTTGACAAACGTATTACCGACATCATCCCATCTATAGTAGGTTTCAGAAGGAACGTTCCCGATGACAGATATATTATTAATAAATTCGGCCTGATACGGCCCATTTGGAAAATAGTATCGGTACGGGATGCTACTATTAATTTCCCTAGAATACCCAATCTTTCCTAATTTCATATTATTGTGGTTGTATTGAATCTTTTCTACATAATTATAATAAATATGTCGCCCAGAGAGAGTAGGACCCAATATATTAGCATGTCCAACGTAAACTACGTAATTACGATCATAGAAACATTCGCAATCCGATATTTGAGAACAATTTGGTAAAGTTATTTTCCATTTCTCATAAAATAGATTATTGTCAACATCTTTTAGATCTCTTAGAACAATGCCGCTGCCGTCAGAGCCATAACTGAAACCATCTCTATTCACAAGAGAATTGTTCTGATCATAATTAGAGATTTCTTTTATGCGTAAACCATCTGCATAGATATTCTGATTGACCTCGACAGAATATTCTCCAGTAACTGCCGCTTCCACATAAGATGCATCAAAAAGAGACGCAGCAGCAGCATCCACCACAGTGGTTATTAATCGATAGCGATTGCCTTGTGTAAGTACAATAGGTGACCTAATACTCTCTGGCTGCGTATATACTTTACTTCGATTAACTTGGAGAACTGTCCAGTTGTTTGTCAGGTCCAAGAGTTTAACAACCTGCATATTTGGTGGATCGACATAAGGGCTAGGTTGTTGCAGTTTCGAAAAATAAACGTTTAAATATGCCGTATTGGGGGATATATATTTATCAACAAGGAAATCCACTGTATCACTGACGGGAACTTTCTTTGAGTTTCCGGTAACCTTCATATTCCGACCAAACGTCCTATTGACTGTCTGATTAGTTTTACCAAAGTAATAATTAGGTTCAAAGTTAAAACTTGTCTTTCCACCTGTGGGATAAACAATTTCCTGTAAAATTCCCGCTTTGATTAGTGAAACATTTACGTTTCTATCTGATAAACCTACATATTCATTGATATTTATACCTGGCAATGACGGTGGCTTAATACGTGGCAAATAATTCGATTCATTTCCATTATAATAACCCCAATAATCTTGTTGTGTAGAATTTGTCGGAGGCAATCTTACACTCATATCATAGATAAAAGAATATTTTTGTTCCTTAGTGATTCCTATTTCAATATTATCCAGTTTTAACCGATAGTCTCGTTGAAATTTAGGATCTGAAGTAGTAAAATAGCTATAGGAAAATGAAACCCGATTAATGAGCGCTTCTTTCCGATATAATTCTATTTCATTTAGTTGATGCCCAGGGTAATCAAATCTAGGATTAAGATATTTAAACACCACTCTACCTTGCTTGGTTGTTATTTCCTTAATACGTGGTTCCACTGTACTATAATTTGAAATACTTTCAGAGTATTCAACTGGGGAAAGGGTATAATCCAAAGGATTAGCATTGTAAAGATACTTTTTCATATAGCTTTTTTGCGTAAGCCATTCTGGCTGTACGCTGTTACCTGAAGGTAATGTCGCATTGGCTGATACTGTTTCATATTGATATGTGATAACGTCACCCTTGACATTTTCAACCTTTGTCAAAAACCAGGTCTGTATATAACGTCTTAATGAAGGTAAAATCTCTCGCGCGCTATCATCGAAGTATAATTGCGGCTGCTCAAAAAAGTACTTAGTACCATCTGTTGTAGTAATAGTAAAAGAATTCGATAAAAATGAAGTACGATTCACCCAATCGACTTTAAAACCAGCATTTACATCGTTGATAATTTTCCTCTCTTCAAGATTGTACATAAACTTGCCAGCTTCCCCGGTTGGAAGCCTAAAACTGAAAATATCTGGTTCGTTATCATATTCTTGGTCTGCATATTTTTGAATCTCAAATTGCGATGTCAAACTATATTTATATTCATAGGTCTTATTTAGATCAATAAATCCATAAGTACCATATTCATCCGGAAGAGAGCGAACCGTACGACTAATCATTCCGGTTATGTTTAATGACCAGGCAAGACCAATTGAAGAGGCCAGTTGTGCTACTTTAATTCCAGTTGCATTGTAATCTATATCAACGCCATATCTGATGGAGCCTGATTCTATGTTGAATAAAGGAATGCGTATATCAGGCACCCCAGTATTCACACCTACATTAAAATCGCCATAACGTAGAAACGCAGCAACATTCGGGGTTACAATCTGTGGTTTTGTATTAAAAGCGTCGGTTTGAGCCATAGAAGACAAAGCTATTAACTGAATAAGCAGAATAAACAACAAGCATCTGCTCAAAAAATTCTTATACATATAATTCTGAGTGTTATAAGTTGAGATCGTTATTTTTTAGATTATCTTTTAAATATTTAACTTTTTTTATTCCTGTTCGAAGAATCATTCATTCACATCTTCCCTGTTTGATTTTGCTTCGAGTCTTTCGATACGCTCCGCCATCTTCTTCATAACTTTATCTTTCTCAATCAGATGTAGCGTCAATTCCTCTATTTTCTTCAATAGAACCTTGTTCATTTCCCCCAAGGATATACCTTCCGCTTCGGCTACGCTCGCTTTAGGCACATCGGGAAGATGGCCATTCGCTTTGATAAACTTTTCCATATCAGACAATGGCGGCAGCTTATATGCCTCTCCAAATACGTAGTCGGGCCAGCCTGTAGTCTCCACCTTGATTTCATGGCTTCGGATCTTGCCATTGACTGCGAGCTCGTATGCACCTGGTGTTGCTGTTTTGATACCTACCTTTCCTGAAAAAGAAAAATCGCCAATACCAATCGGGTTATCCAGCAGTGAGCTTATCGTAGGCTCATTGCCATTGACCTCCTCCAAGCGCGGGCCATAAAAGTACTGTCTGTCATTCACGTTAGGATCATAATACAAGTAAGCACGATGCCGGGTGGCCGTCACACTTGAACTAAATTTGTAATCTACCATTGCAAGTACTTTTTTGCCCGTCACCCCATCATAGATGCCACCAGAACTAACGGTAGAAGGATCGCTGGATCCGTGGACATAGCCGACAAGTAAGTACCACTTATCAAGCTCAGGCAGATTGCCATACCAAAAGTAGGCGTTATTGTTCACAACACCGGCTAAAGAGGTTACCCCCGCTCCACAACCGAAATAAGCTGTTCCGCTTTTTGAATTCGTCCTTTTGATCCAGACCGAAAAACGATAGGTCTTCTGGTGATTGATGGGAATGTCGGCCGAATTCCATCCACCATCTCCATTCTGATCACCACTGGGGGTTCCTTTCCATAGAACAACCTGCCGCCCCTGCGGACCAGCTCCCCACTCCCGTTCATTTTCCGTCACAAGACCGTTTGGTGTAAACCCCGCGGTGCCACCGCTCCCCGTCACCCAGTCGTTGAGATTCAATAGGTTTTGTGCACTACCTTCCATAGCAAAAGCACTAAGGAAACATAAGATTCCTGACTTCAATATGTTCATGATGATAAAATGGTTAATAACAATAAAGGATAATTTATAAATATAAAAGAAACGGCTAATCCAATTGAGCTTAATTACTTTTCATCAGATGGCTGCACGCATTAATTTAAGCTCAATCAAAGATAAGAATTTCTCGAAAATATGTATAAAAGATTTTCGTTAAATATTTCATTGCGCCAGACTTAAATCAAGAGGGTACTCATATGCTTCTGATTTTTATCCAGACGAACAAAAAAACACCCTCAGGTGCTTTCTCATTTACTTCTTTCTGTCGGTTCAGCGTCCGAGCAGCTGACTCTCGGCATAACTCACCAGCATGTATAGGGTTGTTATGAAAGTTGCAGGAACAAGAGCCCCCATTGAAACTTTCGAGTGGCTGGAAAAACTCCAACGTCATGGCCGTACACCGTCACTGAGCAGATACGGGAACCTTTCTTGATCATCGATAAAGCTAAGTATTATTGCTTTGTAGCATCGTCGTAGATTTTGGCTACAATCATTTAAACGACAACGAGAGCGATTTTACATTCGTAATATCCTTCTTAAAAGTATTGCAAAATCTACCTCTCGACCATTATCAAGATACTTTCCCGTTCCCAGTCAAAATCAAAAGCCTTTGCCATATAACGGTTGTTTTATCACGATTATAACATAATCTGCATATTGATGCTACTCCTACAAACAATTCGATTTCAAAAATTAGAATGAATAAAGTATGTGCTGGCAGCTTATACCGAAAGGATTAAACGGATTCTCCTATATAATACAAGATATAAAGGAGTACCCTTAAATGGGGTACTTAGTCTTTCAATATCAATTTTACAGATTTAGCTACTATAATACTCTTCATCAAAAAAAGCCATCTAGCCAATAATTGGATAATATTTTCTTTCTCTCACAAAAGGCACCTTATATCTCACCTCCAAAAGTTTATCTAAGTTATCGGAGAAAAGACCTGGCAGAAAAAGAGGATCACTTGCGACCGTATCTATTTTACAATAAAAGTAATTTTCAAAAGGAAAGCTTTGAATGGCTAGATTTGAATAACGAGCTCCAGACATATATACCGTAATACAGGTTATTTCTTTTACTGACACAGCAAGGACACTACCAACACCCCTAATTTCGATCATATCATCCAATAATACCACACGTCGCCCCCTGCAATATTTATAATGATTTAAATGGACTATAACAGTGGGGACTATTAAAGTACCTACCATCACAATCCCAAGCATTAAGATAACCATATCAAAACCGGTACTCCAAAAAAGCAGAAATATCAGAAAGCAATATATAAGAAGCAGCCATAATCTTTGGAAGTGGCTGCATAATGATATTTTCAGAACCATATTATTTATATCAGTATATTATTGTTAATAGTATTGATAAAATTCGTATCTCCCAGAACCACGCCTGCCGACACTTTATCGTATCAGTCCCTAGTCCTTCAGAGGCTCCAAAAGAAACTGCCACAACAGCATCACACCGGCAGAGGTGCCTGATCCTGGACCAAATGCACTACCGACCATACCTCCGAATTCTCAGCCTATAACTGATGAAGCAAAAGCTCCCGCCAAAACACCTCCACATCTAAACAAAAGAAGATCTCAAAACTATATTTCCCGTGTGCTTTTACCTTGATAACGCTATAAACCTTTCCCGCGCCCCTATTTTGAGATAGCCTAGATCTTTATAATTATCTTTTGTAACCTCATCTTCCGATTTCTACTTCGTAGAACCTCGCTTTCGTAATCCAGCTGCCCCTCCAGTGCATAAGAACTTCCCAAGACATGCGTACCTCCACTCAGGTCAGCCTGCATCTCCTTGCCGTTATAAATGTACTTATTGTCAATGCTCGTTGCAATACTTTTTGTCTTACCGAACGGATAATAATCCTGCTTCTGCATCACTGTAGCTGTAGGAGCTCTGGTTGTACTGTAATCTTACCCTCACTCGATGCTACAAAGAAGATTTCCAAGGCTTTTGGTGTCACACTGGATTATCTCGCACGGGAGACCAGCGAGATGCCCTTTGACCTTAGAACATAAGAAAGGTTTCAGGATATGGAAAAGCCCATAGAAGCGAAAATCATCATATATTTGCACTGCTCGGCGCGTTCCTCTCCAAGAGCAAGATACAAGCCATACTCAAACAACAACGCCCAATCTTTATAGGATTAGGCATTATTGTTTTATAACTTATAATATTTATTTTCAGTTTACATAGATTCATTTCCTCCTTAAAAGGCTGTCTTACATATTCTTTAAAGCGTTCTTCAATGGCACCAAACTTTCGAAAGTTTTTCTTTAGCTTGATTCAGGCTTAAGCTATTCGTTCCACCTTCATATGTCAGATCATTAAATTGAACCCTATCATCCTTCCAATAGCAAACAGGACAAAGTTGAAAACTATTCCCAGCTTCCTCTTTTAATGTAAAATATCCGCAACAGGGACACTCAAACTTTCCGTTTCTATTATTGTCCATATATTTGTAATTGCTGTACGTAATAGTCCATTCCTTTGGTTGGTCGGAAAAATGTTTCTATATGACCTTTTGGATGAACAGTTAAAAACTCCCCTGTTTGAGAATTAAATTTGAAAACCCAGCCTTGCTTTGAAGTAAAACCTTTAATATTTCCCCCAATAGGACTATCAGCTAACTTTATAGCTCGCTTATAAAAGGCATCCTTCGAGATGGCCTTCCATTGCGACGATTCTTTCCCATGTTAAGTAAAATTTTTCGACGGATCATGAATCTAAAATCAAAAAGCAGAGAGTAACATACCCCAATCTGATAAAAGATTAGGTTATGTTTCATTTCCGACTAAATATTGAGGTCTCGTCCAACTGCACCAATGTATTAGTAGTTATAGGCATTAGAAATAATATTTTGACCATGAATCGAAGTATCGTTTTAATTTTTCGCTCAAACTCTTTTTGACAAATTCCCTATCACATCCTTTCTCTGAATAAAGAATTTCAAGAACCCCAACATTTACTATATTTAATACCTCACAATTATCGCTTTCCCCTAAAAAATTAATATATTCAAATGATGTTTTCACAAAACTGCTTTCTCTATCTTCTATTATTCTATTTCCAAGATAAGTTGCAAACTCGTTCATAAACAAATAGATATTGTATTGTGAAGAATAAATAGAGTCCGCTTGTGAATCTACTATACTCTTGTATTCAGGTAATTTTTCATACAAACCTTTACTTAAAATATCAAAAATTAATATATCGATTTCTTTCAATTCTTTCATAAAATTCAGTTACCATTTTAACCCTGTTCCGGTCGTTAAATCCTCTACTATTTCAAAAATAATCTTTCTATCTGAGTCAACTAATTCGCCATAGTTTCCATTTAGTAATTTTCGCATATTTTCCAAAGCATCTTTTGCCTTAACCATGTGGCTACCGGATCCAGATGTCACTGTTCCGTTTTTTATCTCTTCTCTTATCATCGCACCTGTTGATCCATTTCCAAATTTTGCGTTTTCCCTATACAGAAATTTAATCATTTTCTTCAATTGCTCATTCTTTACATTTCTCAGTAACCTCATTCTTGTTGTTCCCAACATCAATTTTGCTGATGCAGCTTCCGTAGTTGACGTTACCATTTTAGTACTAATTCTGTATTGACTAAAATATCCCGCAGTAAACAACTCTACCAAAGAAGTACCGAAATTCCCCAATGATGCAACATAGTTACCATCAGCTAAATTGTTCCCACTTTCTGCTGCAGCTCCAAGAATAGGTACATTGTATGTCCACGTAGGCCACCTGAAATTACTCACATTTCGCCATACATCAACGATCGGACCTACTACACTTCTACTTATTGTATCAGCAGCCATCCCTGTCGGATCTATCATCAGGATCGGATTGTTCATCCCATAATTGTATGGAGACACATCCTCAAACATGTCCGCCAGTGGATCCACTACATTCCATCTACCGATCTCCGCATCATAGAACCTTGCCCCGTAATCGTACTGATCCCCAAGCTCGCCCTGGATCTCCTTCCCATTATAAAGGTACCGATTATTTCCACCCAATACAACCTTGCGCTTGCCAAATGGATAATAATTGTCACGCTGTACCACATCTACCGCAGTCGTGCTGCCTGTACGACGCTTCAACGTCGTACGCACGTTGCCTAGATGATCCGTCAGGGTGTAATGGTAGACATAACTTGTCCCATTCAGCTGCGCATAACCCACCGGATTGTGGATGATATCTATCGTGCCATTGTTGTATTCAATACCATCAACATAGTCTCTTATCGTAGTGATCGGCGTGGTCGTTCCGATCTTCGAGACCTTCTGTAGCTTTCTGCCCGTGGCGTCATACAAAAACGCTACATCCGTGCCGCTCTTCTTTGCCGTCTGTGGCAGGTTCAGGTGATTGTACGTAAAGACCATCCCCAGACGGTCTGTCTTTGCATTACCGTTCGCATCATAGGTATATGATCCGGTCAGTCCTCCCGACAGCCCCGTCAGCTTATTCCCGTCATACGTATATGTCGTCACCAGCTGTGCATCACGCTTCAGCGTCTTGATATTGCCCATATCATCATAGCTGATCGCCTCTGCGATGCTTGCTGATCCGGTCTGCCCATTGGTTCCGCTGATCAAGCGGTTCAATTTATCGTAGCCATATTCAAAAGTACTGGTAGCGCCCGTAGGGGTAAAACGCCACATGACCTGTGCAATATTACCGTTATACTGCCGCACTGCTCCACCGTCCTGGTACATCTGTGACTGGGTAAAATTACTGGAAGCAATCCGCTTGGTCCAGCCACGCTCATTGTAAGTATAGCTGGTTGTATCCACATAGCCAGGTTCTGTTCCAGCCTTACCCATATAACGGGTCTTCAGCTGCCCGATCTCATTGTAGCTATGGGAAGTTAAGATTACTTCCGCTTGTGATCCGATCTTTTCTTTTGTTGAGACCAACCTACCCACATGGTCATAATCATTGGTCGTTACGATTTTTGTTGCAGCTCCCGTCACCGGCGTATGTACACGTGTACTGGTCAGCAGATCTCCCGCAAAGTTATAGGTATTGGTCACATAATCCGTTCCTCCAAGATGGTTCTTTGAAGCAGTCTGGATCACCCTACCATAGTCATCATAGTATAGCACC
>NZ_JAINDX010000030.1:0-7050 GCF_026191775.1 Sphingobacterium sp. InxBP1
CAGGGTCTCCATTGTAGCTTCCGAATGTGTCGACACGTTGAGGTTGTCGATAGCCGCTGGGGTAAGTAATGCAGATACCTCTGCATAGGTCGCATTCTTGATTTCAATAATAGGATACTGACCGCTATACCCCCAGAGATACGTTACAGTGATGCCATCTGCTGTAAGCAGTTCTTCCACCTTTCCTTTTGGGGTATAACGACTTATATCGTATAATGTTTTAGGATTCTGCGGGTCGACAATATCCTTCAGCATTTTTGGCGCTATAAGACTGCCAAAAGTACCATACGAAATATCTTCGGTTCCAAGTACAGTTTCTGTGGTCCCAACTTTTTTTCCGCTCTGGATAACAATAGGCTCACTCACCCTCTTTTTTGCGATCAGATCATTCATAAAGTTACGCTGATTCTGGAAATCAAACGCATATTTATATCTTCTAAATTTCTGCTGCCCGTCGGAGGTTGCTATATATTCACTTTGCAGATTATAGAATGGGTCTTTAACATAGACCTTTTCGGAAGAACTTAATACGGGAACCAGCCCTTCATAATTAATATCAGTTACTTTTTCACTTAGTAATGACATTATGTAATTATGATAATATCCGATTGACAAATTGGAAATGGATGTTGGGGTTGGTTGGAAAAGGTCATAATCTTTAATAAAAAACCAGCTCAATAGTAGTTCTTTGGTGGTAAACGAATAATCAAATACACGTTTTCGCTGGAGTACATACTTACCAGCATCGATTTTATATGTTTCTTCTTCATTTAACGTGCCTAGAAGATGATCTGCATTATTTGAATAGGGCATACCGATCGTAGACTGCCCCTGCAGAGTAACCGGTCCTGCATCAATAGTTTGATAAAATTTTCGTTGGATTGCTCCGTTCTTTAGTGAACCGTCTTCAAAGACTTCTGTTATCACATGATAATTTAATTGATTGCTTCGGTTACTGAAGAGCTGATTAATACCAGATGAAGATATGTAAAGCTTCTGCGCATTAGAAATCTGTTTAACAATATATTCATTACCATATTGGTCACCGATATTATACAAACATGTTTTGGGATACGATATCAATCTATATTGTCTGGGCTCATATACCTCATATAGTGAAGATGAATCCAAAGAAATATCAGTCAGCTTATTATAGTAAAACTTCCTACTATTTGTATATCTTGCTCCATCTATGTCTTTGATCTCTTTAACCCTGGCTCCCCCATAGTAATAGAGCTTTTTGACTGGGACCTCGACGCCATTATATTGGATATCGATCTGTCCACGTAGCGCATTGTAGGATTTTGAACCGAAAATTAACTTAAGTTCATATTGGTGTCCTTTTACGGTCTCAACCGGGCACACCTCATATACATAATCACCCTGCTGTCCTGTGCATGGAAATACGGTTTTCATATTCTTACCAAAATTACCGACAGAACTAAAGACCGTGTTACCGGCTGTAAGGTCAACCACAGAAAAGGTATAGATATCATGAATATCATCTGATTCGGGAGCTGTACAGCCCAAAGCAGTAACACCGTAATCAAGCGATGCACCTACCAAAAAATTGAGCAAGCCGCCATTCGATACAAATTTTAAAGTTGAATTTGTATTGTCCTGCTTACAGTTCCTGATATAATTTAAGCTGGTTTTGCTGTAGGACATTTCTTTCACGGTTTTCTCAGTTTTGTGACCCTCGTAGCTGATCAGTGTAGCCCCCCCCGTGGGATAATTGATCTGTTTTAGCATACCCGTTTGCACCAACTCAGGTTTGACCTCTAGGTCGCCGGTAGCATAATCAATTTGGGCTTTATTAAGAATATCAAATATCAGCGGATCATTTTTTAATCCTTTGCTAAACGGTCCAACATTTCCGCTACCATTATAATAACCATATTTATCCCTGTTAAAGGTTAATCTCGAAGGGAGGAGTTCCTGATCATAGTATTCGAAAGAATAAGGCTCTTTGATGGTTCCGTTTCCCGATCCGATCGTTAAATTCATAAGAAAGAGACGATAACGCTCCGCAGCAACACTGCCATTTGGCGGTGCCGGATTGTAGGTAAAATTAACTGTTTTGATTATCTCACCAGTTGAATTTTTAATACTCAGATCTTTTACACTATTTCCTCCGTTATCTACGCGGTATAGGTTATAGTTGATGTTCACTTCACCACCAGTAAAGCTAATTTTTGAGAGCGACCGCGACTTTATATTCGAAAAGGAGATACATTCACGATAATCACTTTTGTATTGTATGAATGAGCTAAAGGGGTCACTTGTACAGTCTCTGTCAATCAGCCAGCTAGCCTCTTTGCTCAGGGAATAGGACATCGCGTTTTCGATGTATGAAAAGGTCATCCTGTTCCCATTGGGAGAAATAATCTCACGGAGAAACCATGCCGAATAATACATCTCTGCACCTGGAGCGCAATTGGTATAAAACCTCATTCCTTCCAGATAGTCGTTGCTTCCACCAAAAACGTAGCTGTAGCCTTTCCCGTCTCTTATAGTGAATGTTGATGGTGTTCCGTAACCAATGTTATTAATAGGTTCTCCGGATTGATAGGTCACTTCGATATGTTCTCTACTTTCCACATGCACTCCCAGATTCTCATCAAAGTAAAATGTTCCGCTGATCCCATTGACATTGAAATTAAACCAGTCACGCTCTATGTCATAAGTATTGGGAGCAACTGGATCAGCGATACCCTTTATGCGTTCTTCCTGCCCCTTGAGCTGTGTAGCAGATGTCGGATACCATCGGGTGGCCATCTCGTCTGGTTTTCCACGCATCACTCTTGATATAACACCGCCCATCTTCAAAACAAAGCCCATTCCTACGTTAGATGCTATTTCATCGACTTTGACTCCCGAACTATAATAATTTAATTCAATTGTATGACGAATATCATCCGATTGGATCTGATAGACGGGAATACTGTAGGAGAATGCTCCTGTACTATTATTTTGAGGAATATTACCAAATTTAGCAAAATTATAGGTCGTTGGCGACGATGGTACCCCAACGGGATCTTTCGTACCGCTTTCTGGGACAGCTTGGCCCCATACTAATGCGAACGACAGTAAAGACACAAAAAATAAAATACTTTTTTTCATTAAATACATAGATTAATAAAAGTTAGCTATTTAACCACTGCTACTATAAGATCATTGCTGTGATTTATATTCACCGAAAACTGTCTGATGGGCTCACCACGGTGACTCTATTCACCAACCCTCAACAGAAGTCTATTTATTGTTTCCTGCTGCTGCTGGTTTTTCTTCTCCATTTCGATTAAATGCAGTGTGATTTCTTCGATCTTTTTCAATAGATTTTTGTTCATTTCGCCCAGAGAAATTCCATTAGCTTCAGCGTCTTCAGCCTTTGGAATATCAGGCAGATGACCATTTTCACTAATAAATTTTTCAGTTTCTGAAAGGCTGGGGAGCTTATAGTCCGGTCTGAATACATAATCAGGCCAATTACTGGTCGTCACGAGCACTTCCTGAGCGGCTAATTTCCCCGATACGGACATTTTATAGCCCGTCTTAAGATCAGAGCCCACAGCCAATGTATTAAATACACGGAGATCGCCAGACTTTGAGAGCGACATCGTATAGCTGGCATTGTTGCTCCAGTACATATTACCGTTGGTATGAAAGCCAAACATCAATTGAGTTTGCTGTCCAGGATTAAAGATGATGGAGGTATGATTTGGATCAATTAATTGAATACTATTTCCAAAACCGTATACTCCGGATACTGAATTACGTCCATTTATGGACAGTCCCCCCAGTATCTGTAACTTGCTCTGAGGTGCTGTTGTTCCGATACCGACATTTCCAGTGGTCGGAAAGGTATTGGTCTGAGCATGCGCCGAAAGCGCAAACAGTGTTAGCGTTGGTATTATTACTCTTCTCAAAACGTAAATGGTTAAATTGTCAAATCTCTCGTTAAAATGGCAATGGCTATGATATTCACCTATGAAGACCAAGCCAATATTCAACTTTTGCTTTACTGTTTAAATATACGATTGAAGATTAAATATTCGTGAAAAATAAAATAATTTTCAATCGGATCCTCATAAGCGGAAAAATAGCACACTGAAGAAGCTAGGGAAGCAGATTATAACATTGAGAGAGGAAAAGGACTGGTCACAGTCGCAGCTGGCCACGAACAGCGGCGTCCTAACGATGCTTCATTAACGGCGCTAGGACGCCATCATTGGGAGACAAACTTTTACCTTCGTAAAGACCTTGCACGGCTTCTGCCTTGAAGCGTTCAAAGTCGAATGGGTCTTTTTCTTTCATGACTGTGTCGTTTGAATAATTGAATATAAATAATCTTATTGAATTATTCCTCTGACACAGTTTACGTTACAGTCTCATCTGCCCCTAAAGCACAATCTTCAAAAAGCTTTTCTTTCTAAACTTACTTCATCGATTTTATTTGCATTTTATCGGACAACTTATCGATCTGTTTCTGCTGTGAAATAACATGCAGCGTCAATTCTTCTATTTTTTTTAAAAGCAGCAAATTCATCTCTGCTAGATCCAGCCCCTCATTTGCAATTTTACTTGCCGAAGGAATATCAGGAAGGTGTTTATGAAATTTTACATAATCTTCAATCGATTTAAGTGAGGGTAATTCGTAATC
Organism: Sphingobacterium sp. InxBP1; assembly: GCF_026191775.1. Taxonomy (NCBI): domain Bacteria; kingdom Pseudomonadati; phylum Bacteroidota; class Sphingobacteriia; order Sphingobacteriales; family Sphingobacteriaceae; genus Sphingobacterium; species Sphingobacterium sp. InxBP1. Next base: position 4,664 of record NZ_JAINDX010000030.1, read on the forward strand.
CGGTTCAAATACATAATCTGGGACTGTGATATCCGTTTTAACTTTGATTTCTTTGGCTAAAATATTCCCATCCACGGCTAGCTTAGCTTTAGGATTATTTGTGCCAATGCCTACATTACCCCAAGAATCTGTTAACAAAATTTCTCGCCAAGCTTCCCAGCCACCGGCTGCTGTACCAGAGCGCAGGTAGAGATGATCCGGTGCAAAGGCAAGCTCATGTGCGGGGCCGCCAGTATCATCCCGCCAGCCCCGTAGCCCCAACGTATAAACATATGTGCCCGAGGGAGTATTCAGCGTTGTTCCAAATTTAAATTCTGATTTTAATTTTTGCGAGTAGTCGTCCGGAACAGTTGCTACGTTTCTTGTATCCGCAATAGTAAGGTGGGTAGACTGTGCACCAGAAGGCAGTATCCCTGCCAGGCAAAGGGCTACCAATAAAATAATTCCGTTAATCTTCATAAAATAGTATAATTTACTGTTAGCTTAAATCGTCGTCATTGTAAAGAATATATCGTGACAATATTCTTCTCTAAATAAGTTTTCATGTTCAATGAGGCAACATGATCAGGAGCGGTGCAAAATACCCGCCGCCCTTTCGGTCCGCAAAAAATTCCAGTGTAAACGCACCAGAGGCCCCTGAAAAATAGCCATCCTTCCGATAACTCATCCACCAAGCTACCGGGCCCCCAATGGGAATATTGTCACGGTTTTTTATTGAGTACATGATATCTGAATAAGCTTCGACTCCACCATCTCCAAAAATACCAATGCCCTGTCTGAGATTACCAGCATCAATATGTAAAAGATTCGCGGGTACCGTAGTTCCAATACCGACATTGCCCGTTGTCGGAAATGTGTTTGTCTGAACTATACAGAACTGCATTCCCAGGACACCCAAAAATAGTGTAAGTGATTCTTTTCTTTTCATAAAAAAATATTGGCTAGCTTATAAGCAAAACAAACATATACAACACAATGAAATAAACATTGAAGTAATAAATGTTAATCCAAATCTAAATAATAAAATTGATATCTCAAAATTATAACATAAAACTAACACAATGCACGAATCCTTTCTCTCTCCCGATAGCAAAGATTGCCAAGGCCTTTGGTGTAACACTGGATTATCTCGCAGGGAAGACCAGCGACATGGCCTTTGACCACCGAAAGCGAAAAGGAGCACACATTCGCCTTACTATAGTATACTAGCCAAGAACCTGTGTTAAATTTATTTTCATTTATTTCCCCTCTTTAACTCGTCGATCTGCTTTTGTAATGAAATCACATGTAAAGTCAATTCTTCATTATTTCTAAGAAACTTCTTGATCATTTCACTCAAGTGAACACGGTTTTGTTAGACTTCATTTGCTGTCGGCATCTCAGGCAGGTGCTTATTGGCTTTAACGAAGGCTTCCAGTTCCTTTAAATTATTAAGTTTATAGTCTTCCTCAAATACATAATCTGGCCAATCGGAGGAAGTAGTTGTCACCTTAATTTCCTCCGCTTGTATTTTTCCTTTTACGGAAAGCTTCTGTTCCGGGTTATTCGTGCCGATCCCAACGTTGCCTTTAGCGTTCATGATCATGTAATTACTTTCATAACTACCCCAAGAGAATCCCCTAGGTCTTTTCATTTTATATCTATAAATCGTATCGGATTATTGAACGCTTAAAAGTGACAGAAAACTCCGATCCCTATGAAAATACTATCGCTGAACGGATCAACGGTATACTCAAACAAGATTTCATGATTGATACCTATCATTTAGATCTATATTTGATGAAGCAGGTCGTAGCAGAAGCTATCGACATCTATAATAATGATAGACCACACAGGTCTAATAATCCAGCTGTCCCTCCAGTACATAAGAACTTCCCAAGGCATGCGTCCCCCCCATTCAGGTCAGCCTGCATCTCCTTGCCATTATAAAGGTACTTATTGTCAATGCTTGTTGCAATACTTTTCGTCTTACCGAACGGATAATAATCCTGCTTCTGCATCACTGTAGCTACCGGGGCTGTAGCTGTACCGGTCTTCTTTAGTACCGAACGCACATTGCCCAGGTGATCGGTAAGGTTGTAGTAATAACTGTAGGTACCCGAACTGTTCAGCAGGAAACCTTCCTCAGTCGCAATACGCTCGATCACAGGGCTTGCTGTCCCGCTCCTGCTATACTCGATCCCGCCAATATAGTCCTGCTGCGTTTCAATACCGCCCACACTTGACTTGCGGTTCAGCTTGCCACCGAGCGCATCATAGGTATAGGCAATATCCTTCCCGTTCCCGGTTGCAGTCCTGGGCAGGTTCAGCTGGTTATAGGTAAAAACCATACCAGTACGGTCTTTTGTTGCATTCCCGTTCAGGTCATAGGTAAAGCTTCCCGTCAG
>NZ_JAINDX010000033.1:0-4747 GCF_026191775.1 Sphingobacterium sp. InxBP1
TTAGATAATTGATTTTTTATGAAAATAGAACGTATTATTAGCTGGTTTGATAGAGCAGATGAGGAACTTATTGGTGAATTTAATATAGACTTTATACCATTAGATATTTTGAAGGGGATTTTTAGTCCTCCGATTGAAGATTCTTTAATGTACAATCCTTATGAGCGTTTACAGGCAGTGCAAAGTTATTGAGTTACCGCCCAGCAGTTATTATTTTAAGCCTAAGGGAGAATCTCTGTTCAACCTGCAGGTTATGAATGCCATAGACCGTAAGTTCGTGGACTGTCACTTCTACCAGTATATTTAAAACAGAAATTAATAGTTTTATAAAACAGAAGACACTCATTAGGAAATCCTCCAAATTAATTTGAAGACATACAGATTGAAGGTCAAGTTGCCCTATTTTTTTGTCAAGCCTTTTCTCTAATAATTTGGATAAGCTTTTAGAGGAAAAATATACGGTGCCTTTTCTCAAGGAAAAGCAATATTATCCCTTTATTAATTGATAGAATCCTTCCTTTTCAAGAAAAGGATTATGGTAGCCACGATCTGTAAAATTGAGATGGAAAGACTAAGCAGTCCATTTATAGGGATGATTTGTAACAACGATATTTAAAATTTTTCAGGCTTATTTTTCTTCAATGTGCTATTTTTCAGCTTATGAGGATCCGATTAAAAATTATTTTATTTTTCACGAATATTTTGATCTTCAATCGTATATTTAAACAGTAAAGCAAAAGTTGAATATTGCTTTGGTCTTCATAGGTGAATATCATAGCCATTGCCATTTTAACGAGAGATTTGACAATTTAACCATTTACGTTGTGAGAAGAGTAATAACACCAACGCTAACACTGTTTGCGCTTTCGGCGCATGCTCAGGCCAATACTTTTCCGACCACTGGAAATGTCGGTATCGGAACAACAACCCCTCAGAGCAATTTACAGATACTGGGGGGACTGTCCATAAAAGGATGTAATGCAGTATCAGGAGTATACGGTTTTGGAAATAGTATTCAATTAATTGATCCAAATCATACCTCCATCATCTTTAATCCGGGACAGCAGACCCAATTTATGTTTGGATTCCATACCAACGGTAATATTTACTGGAGCAACAGTGCCAGCTATACGATGTCGCCCTCAAAGTCTGGTGATCTCCGTGTATTTAATACATTGACTGTAGGCTCTGATCTTAAGACGGGCTATAAAATGCCCGTATCGGGGAAGTTAGCCGCTCAGGAAGTGCTCGTGACGACCAGTAATTGGCCCGATTATGTATTCAGACCCGACTATAAACTCCCCAGCCTTTCAGAAACTGAAAAATTTATTAGTGAAAATGGTCATCTGCCTGATATTCCAAAGGCTGCAGAAGCTGAAGCTAATGGAATTTCGCACGGTTAAATGAATAATATGTTACCTAAGAAGATTGAAGAGATTACTATACATCTGATTGGTATGGAAAAAAGCAGCCAACAGTTACAGAGGCTTGTTAATGAACAGCAGAAAAGATTAAAGCAACTAGAATCAGATAACAGCATTTTTAGAGAATTGAAGTAGTGACAATTGTATTTTATTGAAAGTTATGAAAGGTAGAACAATTTAATGTTTGTTAATGGTACACGTAGTTGATGGTTAATTATTAAAATAAAAGGTATGAAAAGATGTTCTATTTATAAAATTTATATGGCGATTAGTAGTCTGATTCTATGTATCAGTGCCTCTGCTCAACATAACAATAAGATTGCAGATATAATTCCTCCGTCTCCGTCCTCGTTTGCTCTAACGAGATATGGAGATTTTAATGTCGGTCTACAAACGGGAACTTTCCAGCAGGAAATACCATTGTATACTGTTCAGTCAAGGAAACTAAGCTTGCCTATCAGTTTATCCTATGCTTCAAATGGTGTTAAAGTTGATGAAATAGCATCGAGGACGGGGATTAGTTGGGTGTCTAATGCGGGTGGTATTATTACGCGTATCGTAAATGACGATCCAGATGAATCGTCGACAAAATGGAATCCCCCTACTGACTTTACCCGCAACCAAAATTTATTAAATTATTTGGAAAGGGCGAGTGCTGGCAACACAGATGGTTATGACACTGCTCCGGATTTCTTTTCTTTCAGTGTTAACGGATATTCGGGTAAGTTTATTTTATTAGATAATCGGGCAATACAGTTATCAAAAAGCGCGCTAAAGATAGAAGCAAATCTGTCAGTTAATAATACAGGATGGAAGTTTAGGATAACAGATCCTAAAGGTATTATATACTATTTTGGAGAGGGATTTAATTCGACAGAATCGTCATCAAATTCGCTAATTGGAGAGGAGTGTGGCCGGACTTATAGCAGCCCCGTTACTACTGCATGGTACTTAACTAAAATGGTTCATCCTGAAGGAGATTTCATAAATTTTACCTATACGGCCCTTGAACCCTATTCTTATCCTGTCAGTATCTCGCAGTCAATGACAAAATTCGTGAACCCCTTGCCGGTGTATTGCGATAACCAACCAATAGAGTATATTCCTAACAGTAACTGTGAAAATATCATCACCATAAAGGCAGTCTGTCTTTCAGAAATATCCTCCTCGAGCAATAGTCGTGTGAAGTTTAAATATATCAATAGGCAGGATTTAAAATATGATGTTCTGTTGGACAGTGTCAATATCTACCTGCCCGAAGATTCATCAAAGCCGAGCTGTAATTTTAAGCTCAAATACGTTTACGCAAACGGAAACCCGTACTATTCTAATCAATATAGTAACAGCGATGCGAAATTGAAGGTCAGACCATTCTTAACTTCAGTGATTGGGGAAGCAAAAAATGTAAATGAGAAACAAGTTTATACGTTCGAATATGACAATATTGACTTATTACCCCCAAGATTGAGTTACGCGCAGGATCATTTTGGGTACTTTAATGGTAAATCGAACAGCGGACTTATTCCAAGACCTACGGTAGCACAATACCAATCATATTTTTCTGAAGCAAATGCTGACAGGTCACCTGATTTTAGTTATAGCAAAATAGGAATGCTTACAAAAATAAACTTTCCTACAGGAGGTTATAATACGATAACTTATACAGCGCCGACTTATTCAGTCTCCGAGTACAAATATTCAGAATATACATTGCCAGTATCGGCTGTGGGGGCCGACATAAACCGTAGCAATACTGTGTATTCGGATACAATTACTATTACATCTGCAAGAGATTCTTACATAGGCACCAGTTTTACCTATATAGGAAATCCGAATGAGCTTGACCATCATGCTCAGGCCTATATCTATTTAATTGACATAACGGATAATAGAACCGTATATTCATGTTTTTTAAATCCTGAGAATGACCGGTTTTCCGAGCCGGTGAATCTCGTCGATAATCACAAATATGTACTAAAATGTATTGCTTACGGAGAGTTTAGTTTGGGATCCGCCGTTCTGCATTATATGGTCCGTGGGAATCAACCGGAGAGGAGCAATGTTCCAACAGGCGGTGTAGTTCTCGATTATGTGAACAGCTATGATTCAACTGGACATCTCGCAAATACCAAGAAGTATTATTATGCTGTATTAAACAACCTTGATCGATCGTCTGGGTTGGTAACTTTTTCTCCGATTTATTTGACAGATTATCAAATTGCTATGCCGTGCGGTACATCCGGTGGAACGTTTCTTCCGTGCGGACAGATTATTAAATACAAGAGAATGGTGTCCAATTCTTTGACGAACCTCTACACCTATTCCCAGCATCATATATATTTCAGTTCAGTTATAGAAAGTTTCGGGATGAATTTTGAGCATGGAGGTATTGAGCACAGTTATCTGGTTGACGGCGATACTCCAGGGGAGAAAAAAATGGGGAACGATATTTTGGGAGCAACACTGTCAAATCGTGGAGTTGCGAAAAATGGCTTGAATACCATGAATCGTACATTCTTAAAAAGAAATTCAAAATTTATTGTAACTCAACAGAAACGGATGACCTATAGATTTGACGACCGGTACAACGAAATTTTTTACGGCTATACAGTTCAGAAAGCTTACACTAGCTTTTGTCACAGCTCGCCTCCAAGTGATGATGAATTTGAATCATTCGATGTTTCCAAGAATTATATTTATACGCGTTGGAGTTATATGGATACGGTCGAAACGACTGATTTTGATCAAAATGGCCTCAATCCTGTCGTAAGTACTGTTGTTTATAATTATGATAATCCGAGCCATCTTCAACCAAGTCGGGTAAGCTCAGTTAAGAGTAACGGCGTGAAAGAAGTTGTATTATATACTTACCCTGATGATTATGCCAGTGGTACTGTTTTTATTGATAACATGAAAACCAATCATTTGATAGCATATTCTATTGAGAAGGTTAAGTATAAAGAAGTAGGAAGTGTCAGGACAATTCTGAACGGAGAGATTACCAAATTTCTGCCCGGAGGTAAAGGGTTAGTGGATCAGACATTGATCTTGGACAGTCAGCTCCCAATAGTATTATCAGCGTTTAAGTTTAGTAATCGGACTTTAGGGACTGTACCGCCAAACGGAACGCCGACTTCGTTTTCGGCCGATACTCGATACACAAATGAATATCAGATTTCTTCATATAACTCCAATGGTCGGCCACAGGAACTAAAAAAACGTGAGGAAGCTACTGCAGTTTATCTCTGGGGGTACGGAGGTCAGTATCCTATAGCCGAGATCCGAAACGCGACGTATGCCCAGGTCGATAGTGTTCTGACCAA
>NZ_JAINDX010000016.1:0-4439 GCF_026191775.1 Sphingobacterium sp. InxBP1
CTTAAAACTCTTTAAGAACTCCTTGTCGTTTAATAGTGACTCTTTGTCAATCATACTCTTATAAAGTTAATTAAATAAAAAATGCGAAGTCCTTTCCAACTCCGCATTTTTATAACTTACACACTTTATGAGACGGTGTCCAAAGAAATTAAAAAGAAATTTATTAAATAAAATATAGTAAAAGCCTAGACTAACACTCTAGGCTTTCACCACTGGATCAACCCAATAAATCTCATGGTCAGTCAAATTAAGTACGTCCATTGGCGAAACATGGCACTCGATTAAATCTTCCAGACCGTCGCCCAAGACCCCATCAAGCGCCTTGGTTGTCTCCACTGATCCCGTGAGGATACTCCCCTCGTCCAAAACAAATAAATCAGATACGATCAAGTTAACATCATTGGCGGCAACCCAGTCGCGAAATTCTTCCTTGGTCATCTTGATGACCCGGCCAGCTAGCTCCCGTGCTTCCTGTAGTTCCCTAGCGGACGTCTCCGGAAATTCCCTGACAAGAAAGTCTTCATATCCTTCCCATATTCCAGTACGGATAGCCACATTCCTAATAAACAGCTTCATTCCATACTCCCCTATCTCATCATAATATTTTTGTCCGTCGATCATATCAAGTTCTTTTTGGTCCCAAGTAAGTAGGTCTTCCAATACAAATACACCCGAATCTTCCTCGTCTATCTCCTGCAGATAGGCCAGCGTGTCCAGCACAGATATTGGCCGTCCGTTCTCTAGGACGTTGTACCCTAAACAAATGTAGTCAAGTACTTGTTCTCTTGTCATAGAAATACTACCTTTAAATCAAATATAAACAAATATGTGTTATCATACGTCCACACCCAGCACGGCCCAACTAGTGAAAGCGTTCAAGAACCTTCAGGTTCATTATCAGCATGAAGAGATATTTCACGTTACTGGTTTCACTCGTCCCTATCTTCCGGTGACGCTAAATGCTGATCCGGGCGCCATAGTACCGGCCCGATGGAAATTGATACCGTTCTGGGTGAAGACCGAAGATGATGCTGCCAAATACGCCAACACTTTGAATGCCGAATCTGAATCGATATTTGAAAAAGCGTCCTATAAAAATTACATTCTGAAGAATCGGGGCCTGCTTTATGTCAATGGTTTCTACGAGCCGCATAAAGTAGCTGGGCAAAAGGAAACTGAGAACTATTACATCTATTACCCAAGTAAAGAGATTTTCACAATCGGCGTTGTTTACAGCGACTTCAAGGATTACGAGACGAATAACGTATACCCTACTTTTTCCGTTATCACTACGAAGGCCAATCCATTACTTGAGGAAATACACAACGAGAAAAAACGAATGCCGCTTATCATTCCGCCATCCAGTCGAGAAGAATGGCTTTCGGCAAATACCAAGGAAGATATCCAGCAGCTGATGATCCCATTTGAAGGCGAACTTGGGGCGCACAAGGTATTTCGCGTTACCGGCGCCAAGGGTGACACAAACCGGCCGGATATTCAGAACGCTATTTAACTTTGAATTGCGCCTGGTACTGCTCCAGTTTACGCATGATCTCTTGTAGCTCGGCACTCGCCTTGGCCACCCATTCGGCCCGTTGCCGGATTGCCGCCATGGGGTTCATAATTTGGAAAGCATCTCTATTGTCCGCCCCCCGTCTACCCTCAAAATATATCGTTGACCAATCCTTTAGGAACTCATCCGGAGTGTAGAATCGTCGTGTCACCTTATGATATATCCATGCGCCATTGAGTTTCGCGTCATTATACAACGACGTTACCACGCTCGGAATCTCTTTATTCTTCTTTAACCATTCTCGTTGCATGTCTCAAAATTAAAATTAATATTGATAATTTACTAATAATATTAGTAATATTGTGGAATGAAACCGCTAGAAATCCACTGCCGAGGTCGGGTGATGTTCGCCCAGATCAGTATCCAAGACAAAGGGTTGGGCATGCGGGATTATTACGTCTATCACAAGAACAGGGTCACATTTTACGTATTCCGAAAGAGTCAGGGAGACTGGGAATTGGCGTATGGCTATCTTACCGATGACATCAAGGAGGCTGTTATCGATGCTCTTATTCTACGTTATGATCACGATGTACCCGAAATGTTCTATCATCAGGGGAAGCGCTACGTTGTTCGTGTAAGTCCCAAACCGGATGGGCTTTGGCATTTTTTTGTCAACCACGACTATACCGCCAGTGTACAGTATGATAAGTTTAGCAAAACATTCGACTACGACCTCAGGCCGGATGGAATGCTGACGGATGCGCATATGCAAAAGTATATCGGCATGATCCAGCGCAGCGAGATTAAATGGGTTCGTGATCGATGATGAAGTCAATAATGTTTCGGTGTTTTGTCGATGGCTGCATGGAATATGTGGAAATATCTAAGTTGTATTGTAAGTGTCCCAAAAAATCAAACAGCTTAAAACTGGACATAAATGTTTAGATTTAAGTAATAAAATGAAAAAAACACGTTTTACAGAAAGCCAGATTGTTCGAGCACTCAAAGAGGGCGAAGAAGGCAGAAAGACCGAAGACATCTGCCGAGAGCTTGAGATTAGCAGGGCCACATTTTATAATTGGAGGAGCCGTTACGGCGGCATGGAAGCATCGGATGTCAAGCGCCTGAAGGAACTTGAAGAAGAAAATGCCCGCTTAAAAAAGATGTTTGCCGAACTGAGTATGAACCATGATATCCTAAAAGAAGTCATCACAAAAAAAGGTTGGGGCTCCGGCAGCAAAAACAGTTAACCCAGGAGATTATCCTGAATCACGGTTTGAGTGTCACCGGAGCCTGCAAATTGACAGGGATGTGCCGTTCACAATATTACTATGTTAGTAGGAAAGATGACAGTGCAGTCATATCTGCATTAGATGATCTGTCCGCCAAACATCCTGTCTATGGATTCCGAAAACTTTACGCTTATCTGCGCAGAGCGGGGAAGCCCTGGAATCACAAAAAAGTTTACCGGGTGTATAAGCTGCTAAATATGAACAAGAAGAGGCGTGGCAAACGTCGTTTACCTGCTCGGGAGAAACAGCCTCTGGAACAGCAGGTCAGCATTAATCAAAAATGGAGCATGGACTTTATGAGCGATAGCTTGGCAAGCGGAAATAGGTTTAGAACTTTTAATGTGATGGATGACTGCTCCCGTGAGATATTGTGTATCGAAATAGCTACTTCTATTTCTTCTTTGAGGGTAACACGGACACTTGAACAAATCATAGACTGGCGGGGCAAACCGCTCTGTCTACGCGTAGATAATGGCCCCGAATTCACCAGTTATCATTTTGAGCTCTGGTGTAAAGACCAAGGCATCGCTATTCAATTTATCCAGCCCGGTAAGCCTATGCAGAATGGCTACATCGAACGGTTCAACCGAAGTTATCGCAAAGAAATTTTGGATGCTTATTTATTTTTCAACTTGTCAGAAGTAAGAGAACATACCCAGGCATGGATGGATGAATATAATAACAACAGACCCCATGAAGGTCTTGGGAATCTCACACCAACGGAATTATCAAAAAATATTAGACACCAACAACAAATAAATCAATCAGTAACGTAAATTAGAAAAGTCCAATCTCAGCTGTCGGAAAAATGGGGTACTTACAAGATTTTTCACCTTTAGCTGGCCTATAGCCCTCTCCTACAACTTTAATTTTTCCTGAGGAACTATCTGAAAGTCCCCAAATTGCCTTAGGGTTCTTTAGAAGAGATTCAAAAGAATTAGGGTGCAATTTACTGTGATTGCGTAAAATTAACCCATCAGATTTAAGATAAAATTTTGTTTTCTTACGGGATTATTAATGATTTCCTGAATAAACACTCCCCAATCCGATTCCGGATCGTCTAAATATTCGAAAGGAGAAGGTGAACTTTCAGATTCTGCCACACACTATAATCCACAAATCCGATTGAGGGAATACACCGTCAGATACAAAAGATTACTAAGTCCAAAGGAGCGTTTAGCTCTGAGCAGGCTTTATTGAAGCTGTTTTATCTGATTATTAAGGACATTTCTAAAAAATGGACGATGCCAATACATAACTGGGGCTTGACTATATCCCAAATAAAACAACAACGCGCAATCTTTACCGGATTGGACGTTGTCGTTTTATTATAAAAGCACTTTTCGATAAACTTAAAGTGCTCATAACTATCAAGCTTGAAAACAATCAATTTGATATGTATATTTATCAAATTCGAATTCAATGTCTACATATTTTTTTAGAATTTCAGATTCCTCTATATTTATATCATAAGGATTGTACATTAAAGGATCTTCAATCGGAGGACTAAAAATCCCCTTCAAAATATCTAATGGTATAAAGTCTATATTAAATTCACCAATAAGTTCCTCATCTGCTCTATCAAACCAGCTAATAATACGTTCTATTTTCATAAAAAATCAATTATCTAA
>NZ_JAINDX010000022.1:0-1115 GCF_026191775.1 Sphingobacterium sp. InxBP1
CCTCACTTTTTTTTACTGCGGAAGCGGAAGCGGAAAATACGGAAGCGGAAAATACGGAAGCGGAAAATACGGAAGCGGAAAATACGGAAGCGGAAAATACGGAAACGCGCGGGAACATACAAAATATACCTTTCTCACACAAGAAATATATGCTACTTGCAAAATATCATACCAAAAAACTTTTCACAACCGAAACCAAAACCAACGGATATCATACATTACACTACCACCATTCAAACTTTACTACTATCCTCCCTTCAGTTTCCCTTTTTCTGCCTTTTTCGGTGACGGAAATACGCTTCAGAGACCCTAAAGGGAAATCCATGCCATAACAGGAAAGTAACATCCCAATGCGGACTATACCACCCCACCACACTCCTACCAATAATGGTAACTATTCTATGTTTTCTTACTCCTATGTCTATTCATCTTTCATCTGACTACCTAATACTATGCAAAAATGTAAAATTATCACACAAAACATAAACAATCAAAATCAGCCATTTCCGCACCTTTTCCTCTGTCCACTTTCAACCGTCCCTCCAAATGTAAAATGGCCTATCGGAATACATTTCCTACATCCTAACTACTATAAAACAACCTTTAGACTTACGTTTGCTACTCTCATGGTCTCAATACTGCCGCCGAAATTCTGTCCCACATACTAAATCTCTTCCCGTCATTATCGCCCGCATCCGGTGCCGTAAATGCAAAACAAATACCATCTATGTCTTCCACACCATCATTTTACTATGCCTGCCACCATCCATTTGTCTTTTGCACCATATCTTCATAACCTGTCACCTTGAAACTACCTCTGCATGCCACCTACCGACCAACTTTCATGTTCTGTTTCGACCTACCTCTTGTAAATGACAAATCACCTTTTTCATCGTATGCACCTTATTCTCCACATCACAATGCACTATTGCTTTTGCTTTTTCACCTCTCATATCCTATTGCTATTAGATGAAATATAATAAAAATTGTCCTCCACCCATAACACCTCTCACTCCCACCTACTGAACATGTCTGGACCCTGCCCTCATATCACCTGCGTTTCCGTTAAACTATCGGTGCTTTCTGGTAGATATGGCCGCAACCGATAGTTTAAC
>NZ_JAINDX010000024.1:0-764 GCF_026191775.1 Sphingobacterium sp. InxBP1
AAATGAAAATACTACTATTTAGCTTGCTGCCGCATCACGTTCCAGAAATTATAGTCCATCATTGGAGCTTTTATAACACCTACATGGTGCCCGATGGTTACGATCTGTCCCCGATGATAGGTGGTATGGATGATTAAGTGCTGTAAGTATTCGTATTTCGGAAAATTCGACGAAAACCATTGTGATTCTATCAAATAGGGTTCGTTCATCGATTCGGTATTTTCCTTCACATAGGCTGCCAGTAGTTTTGCTTCGTTTACCAGATTTTCCATTTCATGCTGAAGATGTACAGCTGTAGGAATGTATTCAAAACTCGGTGTCTCCGTACCACGGATCATCGATGACCAGTACAACTGGGTGTCGCTAATATGTTTTAATGTTTTGGCGATACTACTAAAACTCGAGGGACATTCCTTTTGTAACAGATCCTCAGGATAGTTCTGTAGCCAATTGACCAGCTGTTCCGTAACCCAAACGTTGTAGTCAACGGCATTGGTAATAAATGTTTTTAAACTCATTGTATTCTTTTTTAGTTCATAATTGCATGGATATTACCCCAAATAAATTTAGCGATTTTTTATAGCTATCCTCTTTTTTTTCAGCTGAATAACTAACAAACAAAGAAGCCACATCTCCGGATGTGGCTCTACAACATATATATTTTGACTAAACGCCTAGTTACTAAACGAATGGATTGATTTGGAGACTTTCCAGCTGTCGCCTTCGCGCACCAAAGTCACCAGGTCGGTCTTGGTGAAATTTTC
>NZ_JAINDX010000019.1:0-5614 GCF_026191775.1 Sphingobacterium sp. InxBP1
CGGCTGGTACAATAATTTTAAATACACGTATTCGGGCAACCAGCTGACCAAAGTCACTGATGCGGGTACGGCGGCGAGGACCAACACGTTCAGCTATGATGCCAATGGCAACGGAATCACAAATTCACGTCTGGGGATTAGCAAGATTGAATATAATCACTTAAATTTACCTAGCAAGCTGGTTAAGGGGGCTGAAAACCTTGTTTACAGCTATGATGCGAATGGCAGAAAGCTGACCAAAACAATGGGTTCGGCAGTAACGGATTATGTTGACGGTATTCAGTACGAGAACGGGGTACTGAAATTTATCCAGACGGAGGAGGGGAGGATCCTTCCGAACGGCAGTTCTTATATTTATGAGTATTTTCTGAAGGATCATCTGGGCAATACACGTGCTGTTGTGGACCATAGTGGAACGATCAAGCAGATCCAGGACTATTATCCGTTTGGTATGGAGATGAACCAGGGCAATGCACTGAACACTGCATCAAACCTGTACAAATACAATGGGAAGGAGAAGCAGGTTGAACTGGGACTCGATCAGCTGGATTACGGAGCTAGGTTCTATGATGCAGAGATAGGACGTTGGAATGTGGTGGATCCGTTGGCACAAGTATTTGAAGATTTGTCTCCATATAATTATGGAATGAATAATCCGATACTGATGATCGATCCTGACGGGATGTCAGCGACTGAGCCTCAACTCCTGCCTGAAGTAGTAGTTACTCCAAATTGGCTTCCTGAAATTACAATACATAATAATGTAGTTGGTGAAAGTGTTTGGAGTCGAAGTATTAGGGCATCACAAAATGACGATTCCGGACAATCTTTAGGATCGACGAATCAAAACACTAATTCTGTGTCTTCCAATGAAAATAAAAAAAATCAAGAAGAGGGGGACGATAAAAAGAAACCGTCGTTAGAGGACATGAAAAAAAATCCGCCGCCTGAAAGTGCGGGTTATAAAGCACCTAAATCAGGAGCAAGAAAAGCTCGAAGTTCGCGTGGAACAGGATGGGTGGATAAAAACGGTAATATTTGGGTTCCCGATGATCACAATGGTACTCATGCTCCTCACTGGGACGTACAGCCTGAAAAAGGACCAGGTTACAGAACTGTATACCCAACTGTTGGAACTGCAGTCAAGGTCGGTGTGGGAGTAGCGGTTGGTATTGCAGTTTGGGAAACCGTTAAATGGGGTGTTGCTATACTGGGAGCGCCGGAAACTGGAGGATTGTCGCTTGGATTATTAGCAATTCCCTAATATTTAATATAACATTATGATAAAATTTAAGAATACATTTACAGATATACTTCCTTATGATAGGGATCAATATATTGAATTTCTCTTTGAAGAACCCAATTTAGTCAAATGGTATGGTGTGTCATTTCAATTAAATAAGAAAGATAAAACAATTAGTTTACCAGAGTTTATTCAAGTATACGACCCCTGGCTTAAGAAAGTTATATTAACTTTTGATCGAGGTTCTTTGTGGATTTTAAATCATGATAAAAACGATTTTGAATGGCTTCCAAACAACGAGGATAATTTACCTTCATTACGTAATTTATTTAAACAAAATAATATTTCAAAAAATTTCAAAGGTGCCTTGATCTTCAGTGAAGATACTTTGATTGAGTTTTCGAAAGAACTAATTTCATATCCTTATGGCGTTTTTAACGAACATGATTTATTTTATTCGAATATTGATATTTCCCATAATAAATTACCTTTCGTTATAAAGATATTGGATCATTTGAATATCGATTTATTAAGTACGGATGAAGAATTGTTGAAACGTATTATAAAAGAAAACAATTCAGATTCTTTTATATTAAAACCGTATAAGGGTACTAAACTGTAAAACTATTGTTTGTTAAGACAACATGTAAAACCCATGTTAATACGAATAACGGCTATATTGTAGTTGAGATTTGAAGATTTCAATAAAATGGGACGTGTAACTTTGGTTTGTGAGGAAAATGTGTGGATCCAAATCGATCAATTCGTATTAATCAGAGTGATTTCCAATAAATAATATCTTTTATAGCCACGTCGAAAGATGTGGCTTTTTACGGCGCTAGGCTCTATGATGCTGAAATAGGGAGCGAGAACTTAGTAGTACATGGAAAGACTTTAGTTTGAAAACAGCTATTGATAGATTTGGGTAATGTTCAGAAGCGTATGAATGTCCTTATCATTTAAGTCTGACGCAATGAAATATTTAACGAAATTTTTTATACAGTGTTTTCGAATAATTATTATCTTTAATTGAGCTTAAGTTAATGCGCGTGGCCAACTGATGAAAAGTAATTAAGCTCAAATGGACTAGCCGTATCTATTATATTTATAATTACCTTTTATTGTTTTTAACCATTTTTATTCTCATGAATATGTTGAAGTCATTAAACTTATGTGTGCTTAGCGCGTGCTATGCAAGGCAGTGTGCAAAACCTATTGATGGCCTTGTCATTTTACATCGAGTCACCAAAAAATAAATTTAATGTTCGGCCGAGCCTAAATAATATGTTAGATGATTGAATAAATAATTATGATTAAGAAATATTACTTAAGATTTTTTAAGATCTTTTTTACTGTCTTTATAGTTTTGGATTGTGTACCAAACCTTAAAGCGCAGACCCCATCAACATCAGAGCCGGATATAAAAAGCCCCCTCGATATTGTTCAGGCTTCACCAACTGCAAATAGCTTAGGTCAATATGGAGGAGTCGATGTTGGTTTGGCATCGGGCACGGTGAATAAAACTATCGAACTATATAATTTTATAACGGGCCCGCTTCAAGTTCCACTATCTATTAACTATTCCAGCAATGGTCTAAAGGTCAATGATAATGGAGGAATTATAGGCACTGGCTGGTCTGCAAATCTTGGCGGTGTGATCCGACGAACAGTTATGGGAGAAGATGATGAAAGAAGCACCAACCGCTTGCCAAGTACCTTTAACCCTTATGCTGTTGATGATGAAACGTATAACTATATCACAGGTATGATCAGCTATAACATTACGGCCAGCGTATATGATGGAGAACCCGATATTTTTAGTTTTAATTTTGGAAATTATTCAGGAAAATTCATTTTTGATGGTGCGGGAAATTTAGTTCTACTAAATTACAGCGGATTAAAAATTAGTCGTGTTTCTCAAACGCATTTCGAAATTTGTACACCCGATGGAGTAAAATATGAGTTCGGAGGCCCTGCTGTCGAATATAGCTATAAGATGGGAAGCGGTTGTGGAAAAGTCTTTGCCGATCCTACGAATACAGCGTATTTTTTATATAAAATAACCCATCCGGATGGAACAACCATCAACTTATTGTACGATGCCATCAATTATACTTATGTAACTGGAGTGAATGAAGTTTATTCTTATCGTAAAGATAATCCTGATGGCGACGGACCGTGTGTTTCAGGCACTCCAACGTATTCAAGGTCTAATTGTGCGTCCATAATGTATACACGAACATATTTGTTGAAAGAAATTAATTCAGTTTTGGGAAATGTACAATTATCCTATATTGACCATAGCGCGCAGGACGGGAAAATTCTTAAAGATATCCAGATTTTTCCTAAAGGCTATACATCTCCTGTAAGAAAAGTAATATTGAATTATTTGGAAAAATCCAGTACCTATTATCCTTATAGCGTTGCTTTAGCGAATAGAAATAATCTTGGATTTCGGAGCTTCTTAACTGAGATCCAGTTTGTGAATTCCGTCGGGACAATAGATTCAAAATATAAATTTGATTATAAAGATCTCAATTCCCTTCCAAGACGGTTCGCGAACTGCCAGGATTATTTTGGGTATTTTAATGGTAAATCCAACACAACATTAATACCCAAGCCACAAAATGAGGCATGGGCGTCTTATTTTAGTGACGTAAATGCCAATCGAGAGCCGGACGAGACATATGTAACTGCTGGAATGTTGTCGCGTATTATATATCCCACGGGAGGAATGGACAGTTTACTTTACGAGGCGAATACGACGTGGCGGGAATATACGATCCCAGCTCCGCTTGTAAATGAGAGCCTAACGGTTAAGGGAACGGGGACGCTTGGAACTGGCATCCAGACAACGTCTGTGTTTACTGTTTCATTTCAACAGAAGGTTAGGTTCTCTTTTTTCTGTGAAATACTTGCAACGGATGGAACTTATCCCGGAACTGGTAGAGTAATTTTGTTGAAGAACGGAGTTCAGGAAACCAGCCAAAATGTTCAGGCTTATAACTCAGGAAGTTTTGAAGTAAATCTCCTGCCGGGAAATAACTATCAGGTTAGGGTTGAAGCAGGAAAGGGAGATAAGGTTTCCTGTACAGTAAACTATTCTTATAAATCCGCGCCAGATACCAAAGCATTTAAAAACCAAATTAGTGCGGGTGTGAGGATATCTAAAGTGATTACTACTGAGAATGGAGTTAGCCATGAAAAGAAATATAGCTATTATGATATAAATGATGTCGATAAGAAGTCAAGCGGCAAGGTAAATACTGACCCTTATTTTGAATGGTTTACGACCGGAAAATATAAATGTTCCTACTCCACCTATTACTACATTGGAAAATATTATAAATATACTTTGAGCTCCAATAGTATTTTTGGAGATTCGTATTACGATTCAGCCCCGCAATACTATTCAGATGTTTTTGAGGAAAATAGCCAGGGCAATGGCGGTGTGATCTATAAGTTTACAGTCAATCCGAATTCTAGACCATATGTATATAAGGGAGAAGATTTCAACGCACCATGGACGAGTAATGCTCATTCGAATGGACTTGAAATCGATAGACTAATCTTTAAACGCAATGGAAATATAGTGATTCCTGTTCAAAGGATTTCTACCAGCTATAGATCAGATCCTACAAGGAGCAATACTTTCAAAGCATATGTGGCGAACCAACGTTATCTATCGGACGATTTTTACGGTGAGAGTAAATTTACTCCGCTGGACCTGTTAGAATATGATCATCTGCAGCGATGGATTTATGTAGATTCCGTAAGGACAAAACATTATGCTATTAATGGAACGGATTATTCGGAAACGATCGATGCTTTCTTTTACGATAATCCTGTACATGCACAGCTGTCACGTAAAACGAGATTAGACAGTAAAGGGAAACGGAACGTGATACAGTATTTGTATCCCAATGATTACGCTCAGGGTGAGATATTTATCAATGATATGATCAGTGGGAAGCTGTCGGGCCTACCCGTCGAACAAGTTTCTTTTGTAGAGCAAGGGACCAATAGGGCTGTTATTTCAGGTAGTTTGACCAGATATAAGACCGGGGGGAAAGGTCTTGTTGATGTACAGCTTGGATTGGATATAGTAAATTCCGTACCATTGTCGAACTTCAAATTCAGTAATCGGACTTTAGGGACTGTACCGCCAAACGGAACGCCGACTTCGTTTTCGGCCGATACTCGATACACAAATGAATATCAGATTTCTTTATATAACTCCAATGGTCGGCCACAGGAACTAAAAAAACGTGAGGAAGCTACTGCAGTTTATCTCTGGGGGTACGGAGGTCAGTATCCTATAGCCGAGATCCGAAACGCGACGTATGCCCAGGTCGATAGTGTTCTGACCAA
>NZ_JAINDX010000013.1:0-3692 GCF_026191775.1 Sphingobacterium sp. InxBP1
AAGACACCTATTTGAGGTGACGTTAAACGGTAAAGGCTATACAGTATTAGCTCTTAGCCTTGTAGAAGCAATTAAAGAGGTTATTGCTTGGAATAGCATGTCAGATGAAGACGATCAGGTAAGTGGTTTTATGATTCCTGACAATGAAGTTGAGGAATTGAAAATGTATTATGAAGATGATGCTATTGATTTGTCGGTTATCGACTTCATTAAGGATAATATCAAACCCGGTAAAATTCCGTCCATCGTAACAAGGGAGAAGGATTAATGACCCTTACCAAACAACAAAGAGAAGCGCTCCGACTAAAGTATTCGGGGCGCTTGTTGTGTTAATACCTACACTTTTGTGTAATTTTCCTGCATAAGAGAAAATAAAATCAGGTTTTTCGGTATCTTTCTTAATTATATTACCAAATGAAAAGATATTTATTATTTATTGCGCTGCTAGGGCTAGGCTTTGGAGCGTGTAAAAGAGATTCGGTTGCTCCGATCGAACAGGTACAAGAGGAAAAAATCAATAAGAGAGCAGATTTGACAACACCACAGGAAATGATAGTGTTTGAACAAAGAGTGAACGCTTGTGCAGATGCATATTTGGAAGATTTTTATGCAAATGGTGACAACCCAACTGGTCGAATAAAATTTAAAAGATGTTTATCTCAAATCCCACCTGTTACGCCTACCGAACCAAATAATGATCCATACGTTGGATTTGGAGGCCCTGCTGCCCACGAACCTGATGGCGATTTCAATAGGCCAAGAACGTTTCAAGAACTTGTCGAATTAGCTGGTATAAAATCGCCGACCACCACTCAAGACAGTGTAACTAGATTTGTAAATTGTTATAAGAATGTAGATTTAATTGTAAGAGGAGTCCCAGGCCATTCAATGAATGAACTTAATCAACAATTATCTTATGCACTTCAAAATGGTTTAGGTAAATATATTTTTACAATAGCTGAAGGCATAGCATATCCGAATAGAGGAATGTCGTATTTGTTGTCTATAGACCAAGGTACATTTAAAGTTCCTCTACATTGGGCTGAATATGGTTTTAGTTTATTTGCACCATTGGATCTTGGATCAGTAACAATTCCAGAACTATAATGGTAAGTAGCAATATTAAACCCTAGACTAACAATCTAGGGTTTTACTATAAATTTCGTATATTAGACAAACCAAACCCAATAATTATGACCGTATTTAAAGGATATATAAATAGCATAGAAGCATATCAAGTTGATGGTACGGATCTTGAATCTAAAGACAAAGATGCGCTTCAAATTATCGTAAACCTTCAATTTGTATCAGAAGGAGATATTACACATTTTGTCAGCTGTGGTGATACTGTCATGGTTGACAGAATTTACAGACATCTAAACAGGCTTACAAAATTAATTGAAAATTACAAAGTTAGAGTACCTCAACCCAAACCTAAGCCTTCCTCACCACCGGATCAACCCAATAAAAAGCGTGGTCGCTCAAAGTAATAACATCCTGCGGCGGCACGTGGCATTCGATTAAATCTTCCAGACCATCCCCCAAGACTCCATCCAGAGCTTTAGCCGTCTCCACCGACCCCGTCAGTATACTCCCCTCGTCCAAAACAAATAAATCAGATACAATCAAGTTAACATCATTGGCGGCAACCCAGTCACGAAACTGATCCTTGGTCATCTTGACGATACGCTCGGCTAGGTCCCGCGCTTCTTGAAGTTCCCTAGCCGCAGTCTCCGGGAACTCCCTGACAAGAAAATCCTCATACCCTTCCCATATGCCGGTGCGAATGGCAACGTTTCTAAGAAACAGCTTCATTCCATATTCCCCAGCCTCATCATAATATTTTTGTCCGTCGATCATATCAAGTTCGTTTTGGTTCCAAGTTAGTAAGTCTTCCAATACAAATACACCTGTTTCCTCCTCGTCTAGCTCCTGCAGATAAGCCAGCGTGTCCACCACAAAGATAGGACGCCCGTTCTCCAACACGTTATACCCTAAACAAATGTAGTCAAGTACTTGTTCTCTTGTCATTAATGTACTACCTTTAATATAAATATAAACAATTATGTGTTATCATACGTCCACACCCAGCACTGCCCAGTTGGTTAAAGAGTTCAAGAACCTTCAAGTTCACTATCAGCATGAAGAAATATTTCATGTCACAGGGTTCACGCGGCCATACCTGCCGGTGACGCTAAATGCTGATCCGAGTGCCATAGTTCCCGCGCGCTGGAAATTGATACCGTTCTGGGTGAAGACCGAAGATGATGCTGCCAAATACGCCAACACATTGAATGCCGAATCTGAATCGATATTTGAAAAGGCATCGTATAAAAATTACATCCTTAAGAATCGCGGCTTGCTCTACGTAAATGGATTTTATGAACCTCACAAGGTTGCCGGGCAAAAGGAAACAGAAAACTACTACATCTACACCCCTACTAAGGAAATATTTACTATTGGCGTTGTATACAGTGATTTCAAAGACTACGAGACGAACAACGTGTATCCGACGTTCTCAGTGATCACCACGAAAGCCAATCCTCTTTTGGAAGAAATACACAACGAGAAAAAACGAATGCCGCTTATCATTCCGCCATCCAGTCGAGAAGCATGGCTTTCGGCAAATACCAAGGAAGATATCCAACAGCTGATGATCCCGTTTGAAGGCGAACTTGGCGCGCATAAGGTGTTCCGAGTTACGGGTGCCAAGGGTGATACCAACCGGCCGGATATTCAGGATGCTATTTAGCTTTCTTCCGTTCCATTACCAGCCACTTTATCGCAGCATCCAATTCCTGCGGCCATTCTTTGAGTCCTTCTTCAACTATCCGCATTCCAGCTTCTATTCCGACGCCATTTGCTGCCATTAGAGCTGATTTCCGAATGTGATCGACGTATCCAGCTGGTAATTCTTTACTTAGTTTCATAGACCAAAATTAAAATTAATATTGATAATTTACTAATAATATTAGTAATTTTGATTCATGAAACCGCTAGAAATCCACTGCCGAGGTAGGGTCATGTTTGCCCAGATCAGTATCCAAGACAAGGGGCTCGGTATGCGGGATTATTACGTCTATCACAAGAACAAGGTCACATTCTACGTATTTCGGAAGAGTCAAGGCGATTGGGAATTGGCTTACGGGCATCTAGCGGATGACATCAAAGAAGCGGTAATCGATGCGCTTATCCTACGGTACGATCACGATGTACCTGAAATGTTTTACCATCAGGGGAAGCGCTACGTCGTACGCGTCAGTCCCAAACCTGATGGGCTATGGCATTTTTTCGTCAATCACGACTACACAGCGAGCGTGCAGTACGATAAGTTTAGCAAAAAATTCGATTACGACCTCCGCGAGGGTGGAATGCTGACGGATGCTCATATGCAAAAGTATATGGGCATGATCGAGCGCGGCGAAATAAAATGGGTTCGTGATCGATGATGAAGTCAATAATGTTCCGGTGTTTTGTCGATGGCTGCATGGAATATGTGGAATTATCTAAGTTGTATGGCGGCGGCTCCTTTCAGGTGATGATCAACAGGGGATTCAATACTGACATAACCTTTAGGAATGGTGATTGGGTGATGCTGTGCAATAATAAAAGCTGGCTGACCACTGATGAACTTACAATTTTTATGGATCACTTTGATGGTGAAATAGTTTTTGAGGAGGAGATATAGAGAA
>NZ_JAINDX010000036.1:0-95803 GCF_026191775.1 Sphingobacterium sp. InxBP1
AGTCAAGCCCGCCAGAGCCGATGGTATTGCCGTAACAGGTGGGAGAGTAGGTCGGTGCCTTTTTTTACACGGAAGCCCTTGCTGGAAACAGTCAAGGGCTTCTTTCGTTTTGAGCCCCTTATATTCCTCAGATGGATGACCTGAGTGAACCGCTCTCTGCGGATACCGGAAACGGTTTATGGGCATGTACGGTCCTGATATACTGCCGTACGGTCATAAAAATAAAAAGCCAGCATCCCAACAGCAGAATATCTGTTAGCCGTGTTCATCTTATAGCTCGGCAAGTAAATTGACGAGACAGCTATATTGCCGAGATGATCTGGTGAGGGTGAAGAATATCCTAACCTTCCAATTGTGACGGCCGTCACGTTTCCTTGTAGAAGCTGTATGCCCTAATAGGATAGTACTACTCTCTATGAAGCTAAATGTTTTTAATTCAGAGTTTTATGGAATGTCTTTATATAGTCCAGTAAAGTGACGTACATCATTTTTGTACGCATTTTACATCATTAGATTGTCACAAAATGCTGCTTACTTTTGGTTCAGAATCAACAATTTAAGTAATGCAGTTAGAGCAGTTTAATTACGACAATAAGATTGTCAGAAATTTCGGAATCGCTACCATTATTTGGGGGATAGTTGGTATGACTATAGGATTGCTTGTGGCAACGCAACTTGTTTGGCCCCAGATGAATTTCGGATTGCAGTTTACGACATTTGGTCGTGTACGTCCCGTACATACCAATGCGGTAATATTTGCGTTCGTTGGTAACGGTATTTTTATGGGAGTATATTACTCCTTACAACGGGTGCTAAAGGCGAGGATGTTTAGCGATATGTTGAGTAAACTCCATTTTTGGGGCTGGCAGCTCATTATAGTTGCCTCAGCGATTACATTACCATTAGGCCTTACCTCTAGTCATGAGTATGCGGAAATGGAATGGCCGATCGATATCGCGATTACATTGATCTGGGTGGTATTTGGAGTCAATATGTTTGGCACCATTATCAAGCGCCGTGAACGGCATATGTACGTGGCGGTCTGGTTTTATATTGCCACATTTGTTACTGTAGCCGTATTACATATTGTTAATTCCATTCAATTGCCCGTGGCCGGATGGAAAAGCTACTATATATATAAGGGAGTACAGGACGCTCTTGTACAATGGTGGTACGGCCACAATGCTGTCGCGTTCTTCCTGACTACCCCTTATTTGGGAATGATGTATTATTTCCTGCCAAAGATGGCTAACCGGCCCGTTTATTCCTATAAACTGAGCATTCTTCACTTTTGGTCGTTGATCTTTATCTATATATGGGCTGGTCCACACCACTTGTTGTATACCGCGCTACCTGGCTGGGTGCAATCCTTGGGCGTTGTTTTCTCAGTGATGCTGATCGCTCCAAGCTGGGGTGGTATGATCAATGGTCTGTTGACTTTGCGTGGAGCTTGGGATAAGGTGCGGACAGAACCCATGCTTAAATTTATGGTTGTGGCATTGACCTGTTATGGTATGGCGACATTCGAAGGCCCAATGCTGTCCTTGAAACAGGTAAATGCCATTGCCCATTTTACGGATTGGATTGTCGCACACGTGCATGTCGGCGCACTGGGCTGGAACGGTTTTATGACATTCGGTATTCTGTACTGGCTGATTCCACGTATCTACAAGACCGAACTCTATTCAAAGAAGCTGGCATCAACGCACTTCTGGATAGGCACACTGGGTATTTTGTTTTACGCAATTCCCATGTATTGGGCCGCAGTGGTACAAGGACTGATGTGGAAAGAATTCACACCGGAAGGCGTACTAAAGTATCCCAATTTCTTAGCTACAACATTGGAGATCTTACCAATGCATATGATGCGCGCATTAGGAGGTGCGTTGTACCTGTCTGGCGTGTTGCTGATGACTTTTAATTTGGTTAAAACCATGCAAAAAGGCAAGCTCGTTGCGGATGAACCTGCGGAGGCACCTGCCTTGCTACCTGTTCAGGTCAACGAACAATCCAAGCACCGCCGGCTTGAACGTAAGCCGATATTGTTTATGGTGCTGGCTCTTATCGCTATTCTGATTGGCGGTATGGTCGAAATGATTCCCACATTTACGATTTCGAAAAATGTGCCGACAATTGCCAGTGTACAACCGTATACAGCGCTGGAACTACAGGGACGTGATCTTTATGTACGCGAGGGCTGTGTTAACTGTCATACCCAGAGTATCCGCCCTTTCCGTTCGGAGACTGCCCGTTATGGAGAGTACAGTAAAGCGGGTGAATACGTATATGATACACCGTTTTTGTGGGGATCGAAGCGAACAGGCCCCGATCTGCACCGTATAGGCTCCAAATATCCAAACAAATGGCATTTTGATCATCTCCTGGACCCAACAATTACTTCGCCGGGCAGTATTATGCCGAGCTATCCATGGCTGATAGAGCAGAAATTGGATAATTCCATTTTGAAAGACAAAATGAAAGCCTTGCGTAAACTGGGGATTCCCTATACTGATGCAGCGATTGAAAATGCCGACCAGGACCTGCAGAAGCAAGCACAGGCGATCGCAGATGATCTGAAGAATAATCAGGTCAATGTATTGGCTGACCGCGAAATTATAGCCGTAATCGCTTATCTACAACGATTGGGGACAGATATAAAAGCCGCTCCGAAAACAACTGAACAAATAAACGCAAATCAATAGAGAAATGTTTAAGCAAATAACAAATCTAAACGGAAGTGAACTTTATCTTATCGTGTCACTTTGGATCTTCCTTATCTTCTTCCTTTCGGTCGCCGTAATGTTGTTTCGGATGAAAAGGGAGTATATCACTTATATGAAGGAATTGCCTTTGGAAGAAGATGAAACTGAAAAGGAACTGAATCATTCACCTGAAAGTCTATAGTATATGAGTTTATTATTGGATACTGCCCCAGCCACCTTGGAAACTGTCCAGTCCACTGTCGGATTTGGTTCGGATAATGTATACACGGATATTTTAATTGTCGTTCTGATTGTGGTGATGCTAGCTCTTCTAGCTTCTGCGCTGATGGTCAATCGCGCCATGAAGTCCATTATAAAGATAACCATGCCCGAACTGTTTAAAGAAGAACAACAAAAAAAATTAGCGAAAAAAGGCTGGCCAAGACGCTTCTGGAACAAGGTTATGGGCATCCGGCCGATATCGGAGGAAAAAGACATCGTCATCGATCATGAATATGACGGCATAAGTGAACTGGATAACCCGATTCCGATCTGGTTCAACTTTCTATTTTATGGTACTGTGTTCTTTGCTGTGGTATATTTATTTATCTATCAGCTTTCGGGGATCGGCATGAGCCAGGACCAGGAGTATCTGCACGAAATGAAGATTGCTGAAAAAGAACGTCAGGCTTACCTGCTGGCCTCGGCAAGCAATGTCGATGAAAATACGGTGGAGTTCGAACCCGAAATGGCAGGTGATGGAAAGGCCATCTTTGCAGCAAACTGCGTAGCGTGTCATGGCACTAATGGCGAAGGGGGCATAGGGCCTAACCTGACCGACAAATTCTGGCTACATGGTGGTGAAATCAAAGATATTTTCAAAACTGTTAAATACGGCGTTCCGGACAAAGGAATGGTGCCGTGGGAGCAAACATTGAGTCCTGCGCAAATTGCACAGGTCGCTAGCTACATCGTTACATTGCGGGACACGCACCCGGCCAATCCGAAGGAACCTCAGGGTGACGAGGTTACCTATGGAGATCATAAGGATCAGGAGCATACGGCAGAGGAACGGACAGATAAAAAAGCAGAACAGTAAACTGGAGAGCAATGAGCACAGCAGCAGTCGATAAAAGCAGTAAGGAGTCGAATAAATCAAAAAAAAGAAAATGGATTTACGCCAAGAAACCACATGGGGAATGGTACAAGAGGAGACAATGGGTGGGATACGCGCTGCTACTGTTCTTATTTGCCACACCCTTTGTCAAGATAAATGGCGAGCCCTTTTTGATGTTCAATATTATTGAACGTAAGTTTTCTATTTTCGGTCAGCTTTTTTACCCGCAGGATCTATACATATTCGTATTCGGGATGTTGATCATCATGGTCTGTGTGGTGTTGTTTACCGTGGTATTTGGCCGCATCTGGTGCGGATGGGCCTGTCCCCAGACCATTTTTCTGGAATTGATATTCCGAAGGATCGAATATTGGATAGAGGGCGACTGGCAACAACAGAAAAAACTGAACGAGGGACCTGATACAGATCAAAAGCAACTAAAAAAGCTACTGAAGCACAGTATATTCCTAATTATCTCATTTTTTATTTCAAATATCTTCTTGTCTTATATCATCGGTGTGGATGCGCTGATCAAAATTATTACCGATCCATTGGACCAACATACCGGCGGCTTACTGTCCATTATCGTATTTACCATGGTCTTCTATGCGGTTTTTGCTTATGTCAGAGAAATCGTGTGCATTGCGATCTGTCCGTACGGCCGCTTACAGGGAGTGCTGCTGGATGATCAGAGCATCACTGTCGCTTATGATCGCCGACGCGGCGAGCCCCGGGGAAAGCAGCGTAAACATACGACAGTCCCACAAGGGGATTGTGTGGACTGTAAACTCTGTGTGCACGTGTGCCCGACAGGAATCGATATCCGTAACGGGCTGCAACTGGAGTGTGTGAGCTGCACAGCATGTATCGATGCCTGTGATGCCGTAATGGAGAAAATTGGGAAACCCAAAAACCTGATCGGCTTTTATCCGATGGGGGAAATTGAAGGGACCCTCAAGAAGAAAAGTAACGCGAGGGCAGTGGCCTACTCGATTGTTCTGGTTCTCTTGATAGCTGTTTTTGGCTTCTTGTTGTTCAGTCGTTCGCCAGTGGATGGGCGCTTGCTGCGGGCGAAAGGAAGTACATACCAACTTCGTGATGATAAGACGATCAGTAATCTCTATTCCCTCGAGCTGATCAATAAGTCCGGTAAAACCATGCCCTTTCGCCTGGTATGTGAGGATCCGCGTTTAAAAGTTCAGTTGGTCAACCCAATACAGCAACTTGCTAAGGATGGTCATGCGACGCTCAGCTTTTTTCTGATCATAGCTAACAAGGATGTTCAGTCCTATAAAAGTAATATAAAATTATCTATCTACTCGGGAGACAGAAAAGTAGAGAGTTTGAAAACTACTTTCATTGCGCCTCCCGGCATGAATTAAACACAACGACAATGAATTGGGGTATAAAGATTTTTTTAAGCTTGGGGGTATTTATGGCGAGTACCGTGGCTGTGGGAATTTATATGGTCAGCCGGGATTCGGATAGTCTAGAGGAAGATGACTATTACGAACAGGGGCTTAACTATGACCGGGCTTACGAAAAGAAGCAAAATGTGCTTATTATGCAGGAGTCACCCACCATAACGATCAGTGGAGATACTTTATATATCCATTTTGTGTCGAAAGTGAACACAGGAAAGCTCTTGTTGCGGAAACCTTCGGATAGTCATCTGGATAGAGAGTTACCATTCCGAACCAGCAACAATATCTTTGTGTTGCCCCTTTCGACCTTTGACCGGGGGATGTGGAACCTCTATATTGACTGGAAAAGTTTGGGACGAGATTTTTTGTTCGAAGAGCATATTCTGTTTTAAAAATGAGTTACACCTATTTTGCATTTTTTATGGGCTTGTTGGGCAGCGTTCATTGTGCAGCCATGTGTGGGCCGCTGATTTTTGCCATAGAAGGTAGGCAAGGGATCGGCTGGCGTGCGCTGACCAATAAAGTACTGTATCAATTGGGAAGGATACTTACCTACGGCAGCATTGGGCTTTCTCTCGGCACAATCGGAACGTTGGCCCAGATTCAGGGCTGGCAGCGTGCCCTAAGCTGGTCTACCGGTATTTTGTTGGTGCTCATCGCTCTGCTCCATTTCATGGGCAGAGCCAATCAGACTGTCAGCCGCTGGCAAACCATGGCTGTACAGCCTTTTGTCCGTCTTCTTTCGCGTTGGCTGCTTAAACCCGGCGGAAGTTTTATCGCGGGTATTTTGAATGGTTTGTTGCCCTGTGGAATGGTTTATATGGCACTTGTATCTGCTATTAATGCCGATGGACCGAAGCAGAGTTTTTTATTCATGCTGTACTTTGGTCTGGGAACCCTGCCTCTACTATTTCTATTTTCCTTCCTGGGGAACTTCTCCCGCTCGTTTAAACTTGGTTTTTCGAAATGGATACCCTTTCTGTACCTCTTGCTGGGGATTTGGTTTATGTTAAGGGGGGCCAATCTGAACATTCCTTATTTAAGTCCGCTGATCCATATCGAGGGTGCGGTAAACTGTATATCATGATAAACAATATATCATTTCGAAGTATTATATTTGGGATTAAACTTAGTCTGCAACATGGAGGTACTTCATCATATTTTACAGATTGCATTACAGTATTATTGGATTCCTTTACTTATACTCTATATCGGTGTAATTGGAACGATCCTGATCGAAAACCGTAATCCGGCAAAGACCATCGCCTGGATAATGGTTATCGTCTTTTTACCGGTCATCGGTCTGTTGATTTATTATTTCTTCGGTCAAAAATTTAAGAAGGTAAAGAAGATGAAGCGGATGTACCGGGAACAGTCTAAAAAACTCCTGGACGCATGGCGCAGAGAATCGGAGATTATGGAAGAACATATTGATACCTTGAACGACCGTATCGGTAGTCTTGCCATGGTATACCGGTATCTCAAAAACCAAAAAATCTCTACGTTTTCACTGAATAATGAAGTACGCCTCCTTATTAACGGCGAAGAGAAGTTTCCGGAACTGATAGCGCAACTAAAAGCTGCGCGACATTCGATCCACATGGAGTATTATATCTGGGAATTGGATGAAATTGGCCGCGAGATATTGCAGATTCTGGAAGAGAAATCACAATCAGGTGTCACGGTACGGCTGATTTTAGACAGTTTTGGTGCGCCTGATGTGATTAAATATCTGCGCAGGCACAAGCCGGACTTTAGCTATGAAGCTTTTCTTCCGGTAACGTTCACTTCTCTGGCCAATAGCAATTATAGAAATCACCGTAAGATTGCAGTTATCGACGGCAAAGTCGGTTTTGTAGGCGGAATCAATATATCGGACCGTTATATCAATAATGAAAAAAATGAAATTTATTGGCGGGATACGTCAATGATGGTTGTTGGGGCTGCTGTAAATACCTTGCAAATCCAGTTTTGGAACAGCTGGAACCAAACCGATGGAGAGCCTTTTGAGCTTAGCAAAGGGTATTTAAATCGGTTTCCGGTAAGCGAGGAGGATGCTAGCGGCGTAGGTTTTACGGCTAGCGATCCGGGGTCGCCCGCACCATTCAATATGGAAGCCATTATTGCGGGGATCAACGAAGCGAAGGAGTATGTGCAGCTATGTACGCCTTATTTTATCCCGAGTGATCAGTTGACTACAGCTTTGATGCTGGCGGTTTCTTCGGGCGTCCGTGTCGATCTCATGTTGCCAGCACAATCGGATTCTTTTTTCGTACAGCACGCTTCCTTTTCTTTTATCAAACCCCTGCTCGAAAGGGGAGTCAACGTATACCTGTACACTAAAGGTTTTCTACATGCCAAAACAATCTGTATCGACGGAAAACTGGCGTATATAGGTACCACTAATCTGGATATCAGAAGTTTCTATATCAATTTTGAGATATCAGGCATCGTTTCAGACAAAGCGGTCTGTGATCGGCTCTGTGCCCAGTTTCTGGAAGATATCGACGATTCTGAATTAATTACTATTCGAAAATGGATGCAGCGGAGCAGATGGAAGAGGGGAGTGGACTCGATCTGCCGCTTACTGGCTCCCTTGCTCTAAGCGATGTGGTATATGCGTTTTTGGGGTCTTGATTTGATCTGATAAATGTTAAAAATGCCCTGATAGGGTTGGTCTTTGCCTAAAATTGAATATATTTAGCTATTCATTTTTTATTCTAAGACTTTCAATGAAGCACATCAAACTATTGACTTTATCGATAGGACTATTAGGAATGGGGTCTAGTTATGCACAGACCGCGCCTACATTGCCTATTAATACGATCGTAGAACGCGTTCAGAAATATTTTCAGGTTTATCCGGTTGAGAAAGTACACTTACATTTTGATAAACCTTACTATGCCGTTGGTGATACATTATGGTTTTCTTCCTATTTGTCCCGTAATCTCGCAGAGTATGCACCCAGTAAGATTGTCTATGTCGAAGTGCTGAATAGCCGTGATTCATTGATCCAGACGCTTAGGGTGCCCCTGGAGAAAGGTGTGGGTAGTGGCCAGATGATACTCGATCCCCAGTTTATGTCGCAGGATAACTACCGTTTTAGAGCGTATACGAAATGGATGGCTAATTTCGACAATGCCTATTTTTTCAATAAGATCGTACCGATCGGGGATGTGATCAACAAAAAGTTGATCACAAATATTGAGTTTCAGAATAACCTGCAGGGGAACAAAACCCAGGCGGTGATCCAGTTCCGTGACCGAACCGGTAAGCCAATGGTCAATTCTAAAATTAACTGGGAATTTGTTTCTGGATGGGAAACGCTCGATAAAGGGAAGGGTGAAACAGATGCGCTGGGTAAGGTAACGATCGGGTTATCGGCCAAGGAAAAGGCAAATCTGGAAAAGGGCCAGCTTAAGGTCAGTATTCAGGAGAATAAAGAGGAGAAAGCGCTATCCAGCTCTTTCCTGCTCAAAAATGCGTTGTGGGACGCGGACGTGCAATTTTTTCCAGAGGGTGGAGATTTAATTGCCGGCCTGGCCAAAAAAGTTGCCTTTAAAGCCGTTGGCTCTGATGGTAAGAGTTTAAAAGTTAAGGGAAGTATTCTTGATTCAAAAGGCAAGCCTGTCGCCGAATTTGAGGATTTTGGGCTAGGGATGGGTTACTTTTCGTTGTTGCCGCTTGCTGGCGAAAACTATCAGGCCGTTGTCAAGTTCAACAATGGACAGGAACGGAAATATAAACTCCCAGCCGTGGTCAGTGATAAAGCCAATGTGGTTTTCATCAAGCAGGATGAAACAAATGCTGAATTTGCAGTAGTAACCAGTGAGGAGAACTTTACGAAAAACAACGCATTATCTTATTATATCCTGGTACAGTCTAATGGGCATCTATGTTTTGGGGCTCAGGTCAACATGAAATCTTCGTCAGCACTGGTTAATATACCGAAAGAACGTCTGCCGAATGGTATTGTTCAAGTAACCTTATTGACGCCGGATGGAAAGCCCGTGAGTGAGCGTCTGGCATTTGTACAGAGTGAAAAATTGTTGAATATACAAGTTAGCAGTGACAAAGAAAGCTACAAGGCAAAGGATCCGGTCAGTATCAAGTTGTCGGTAGATAACAATGGACAGAAGACCCCGGGGAGCTATTCGATAGCGGTCATCGACGAGTCCAAGGTACCCTATAATGATCAATCAGATGTGTCGATTGTCAGTAACTTCCTGCTGACCTCAGACTTGAAAGGCAACGTCGAAAGTCCGAACTTTTACTTTGATGAAAAGAATCCCAACCGGGACAAGGCATTGGATGCCCTGCTGATGACACAGGGCTACCGCCGTTTTGATTATCCGAGCCTGATTGCCGAAAAGCTTCCGGCAATCAACTTTCTTCCCGAGCAGGGAATTGAGCTGTCGGGTATTCTGCGACTGAATACGGGAAGGCCGTATCCCAATGGTGGTCTACTGCTGACGATACCTTCGCGCAATATAAAAAAGGATGTGTATACGGATCAAAACGGCCGCTTTGCCTTTAAGGATCTCGTGTTTCCGGATTCTTCCAAAGTAACGGTGAATGCGCGTTCGAATGATAATTATCGTAGCCTGGTGATCAATATGGATCAGAGCTATTATCCGGAGATAGATAAAAATAATGGTTACAAAAGCTACTTCGTGCCCAATATAGACCAGGCTATCGCACCTTACCTGGACAACAGCCGCAAAGAGTACCGGAAGTCGATCTTACTTGACGAGGTAGAGGTGACCGGTGTACAGAAGAAAGTAATCACCAATAAGGATTTTCCTGCACTTTCGGGATTGTCTATGCCTGAACACCGTATCGAACCGGACCGCCTGACAGGCTGTAATGTGCTGACTATGTGTCTTCAGACCGTGCTAACGGGTATCACCTATGACCCGCAGACTCTGAAGTATTATGTGTCGCGAGACTATAATGCGGGGGGACGTACACCGGTACAGTTTTTCCTGAATGGTATGCCTATAGACGAGCCGGGGCTCAACAGCATCAATGTAGCGGATATCGAAGGTATAGAAATCTTCCTGCGGGACGAATTGGGTACTGTCTCAAGGATGTATCAAAATAATGGTGTGGTGTCCATCTATACCAAGAAGGTTGAGGCGAAGAAACCAAGAATGTCGTTGAGTGAGATTGAAAGTTTGCTGCCCAAATCCAACGTAATCGATATGTATCCATTAGGCTATATTAAAGAACGCAAATTCTACGTGCCGAAGTATGATACGCCGGAGCGGAAGGCTGTAAACGACCTCAGAACGACAATTTATTGGAATCCAAAGGTGACGATAAATGAGACGGGAGAAGCCACGCTGCAGTTTTATAATGCCGATGGAAATGGAAATTATAAAGTAATTGTGGAGGGAATGGACCAGACCGGCAATATTGGCCGCAAAGTAATTAACTACCGTGTCCAGCCCTAACGGAATTGCTGGAAGAAAGAACGCTGCTTCATTTGAAGCAGCGTTCTTTTTGTAAAAAAAAAACACCTCCTTGATGGGCAAGGAGGTGCAAACTAACCAATTATAAACCTAAATTATGAAAAGTATTTTGTCGCCTTTTATGGCGTTTATCCTCTTATTTACTACAGTTATTTCAAATCTTATGCCAAACTGATCGGAAAAAGAATACGGCAGCAATCTATCGATCTATATCTATTTAGAACTGCTTTCAACAGCAGCCTGATGCATCATATGCAATTCCAGATTCGGAGCTCCACGTGATGAAGAAATTATTGCCCAAGATTATAATAACATTGGCGGCAAACGGGCTCATAGGCTTCTTTTTCGCCCAAAAGGACCGTTTCGGTGTCTTTGGACAGTCTATAGGAATAGTTTGCTGGGGCGCCGCACTGCATACATACCGCATGTACTTTGGTCACATGTTCGGCGACAGCCATTAAACTGGGAATGGGGCCAAAAGGTTGTCCCTTATAATCCATGTCCAGACCAGCGATGATGACCCGAATGCCACTGTTTGCCAATTTGACACATACTTCTGTCAAACCGTCATCAAAAAACTGGGCTTCGTCTATGCCTACAACCTGCGTGTCCGCACTCAACAATAGAATAGCGGAGGAGTGATCGACCGGTGTAGATGGTATGCTATTGCTATCGTGCGAAACAACCCGTTGTTCATCATATCGTTTGTCGACGGCAGGCTTGAAGATCTCGACGTGAAGACGTGCGTATTGTGCTCGTTTCAAGCGGCGGATCAACTCTTCCGTCTTGCCGGAAAACATGGAGCCACAGATCACTTCAATACTTCCCACTCGAGCTGGTCTCCATGTCAAGTTATGTTCAGAAAAAAGCATTTGATTAATTTAATGATGTTTGATGGCCTGCAAATAAGGTACTATTTGTGGAGCGACCGTCGATTATATTCTGTTTTTGACCGTGCTAATATCAGAATTAATATTTAAATTTGAGTAGCAAAAAAGGCGACGGAAATTCAATTATTTATAAATCAAAGGATTGAGTTTTCCACTTTTTAAGCGGCAATTAGAGTGAGTGTTATAAACGAATTACAAGCGATTTCAACAAGAATTTATGGGTACTAAGGACGAAATACTGAATAAAATAGGAGATTTATTACAAGATCTGCATACGCGCTACGAGACCCTGTCGGACAGAGACAGCTGGGAGTTTGGGGAATTAGTGATACTGGAAGCGAAAGCGCAGGCCGTGGCTGCTTATATCACTTTGCTTAAAACGAATACCGTACTGCAGGAGGAGCAGGTGCCCAATTCCTTAAATGCAGCAGCCACAGAAAGCAAAAAGATAGCGTTCAACGACTATTTTACACCTCCGTCGTCTATCCGAACTGCTAATCAGGGAGTAGTTTCGCCTGAACCGCTGATTAACGATCAGGAGGCTGCGGAAAGTCCTGTGAGTGCGTCAAACGTCGCTGCCCCAGTGGAGGTAACTGTTGCTTCACAGCCTTCTGCTACGGAGTCCAATGAATCAGCGGTGGATTCT
This sequence comes from Sphingobacterium sp. InxBP1, assembly GCF_026191775.1. NCBI lineage: Bacteria > Pseudomonadati > Bacteroidota > Sphingobacteriia > Sphingobacteriales > Sphingobacteriaceae > Sphingobacterium > Sphingobacterium sp. InxBP1. Next base: position 12,254 of record NZ_JAINDX010000036.1, read on the forward strand.
ATTGCTGATGATGCTTCGGAAAAAACATATGAGGTGGTGGAACCTGTTATCAACCTCGTAGATGAAACTGAGGTTAAGGCGGAACCAGTTGTAATAAACGAAGTGGTTGAGGAAGAAAAACAGGTAATCATTGAAGAACCCCTGCCCAGAGCGATCCAGGAGGAGGTGAATACGGTTGTTGAAGAAGCACCTTCCAGACCCCTGACCTTAAATGAAATTATCTCACAGCAAAAACAAGCTGGGGTACAGAATCGCGTATATCAGGTAAATCAGGCTGCGAGTGCAGATAAATTGACCGATATAAAAGCGGGTATAAGCCTGAATGACAAATTGCTGTTTATCAAAGACCTGTTTAATGGTTATAGCCTCGCGTATAGTGAAGCCGTGGAGTTACTGAACAGATTTAATAGCTATGCCGAAGCAGATGCTTTTTTGCAGACAAATTACGCCGTCAAAAATAAATGGGCGGACAAACCGCATACGGTCGAAAAGCTATATGAGGTACTTCGCAGAAGATATCATTAACAACAAGCTGATCAGCCAACAAAAGAGGCTTTGACTCATAGTCAAAGCCTCTTTTGTATGCGTTTAGTAAAATGAATTGTTATTTTAATTGAAACTGTAGCCAATGCTTACCCTCGTGTCCATACACGAAGTACTTGGGCTGGAGGATCTCCGCCAGTGCTTCGAGTTCGGTCAGATAGTCATATCCCGGTACTTGGGCAAAGTGCGGTTTTGTGATGACAAACACCTGGTCCAGCTCGACCGCTTTGGAAGCAGCAACCCCAGGAATGTTTAATAAGTCGGGGATAGCAGCGAAAGCCGTTTCATCGCTGTTGATCAATATGATTTTGTCTGCTTCATGAGCTGTTGTCACTGGGATTCCGCCGGCTATTTGGATGGATTCGTTCAAAAAGGCAGTGTGGTTGACTTCTACAGGCTGTATTTGATTTAATGTCCATACTTTAGGCCTGTCAGCCGCTGTAATGAATTTTAGCTTATGGATCAGTATATTGGTATCGTCTTCAATTTTTTCAACCAGTTCATTGATGGCGTCTGTCTGCTGTAATTCCATTCCCAAGGCATTGATATACGCAATGATATCATCAATCTTTACCAGATTGTTTTGCTGGGAGATCAATTTGAGATACGTTTGTGGCGGGACAGCCAAGTTATCTAGATTTAGCTGTTCCAAAAGATGGTCAACTAATAGTTGTTGATTGCTTTGCATGCTGCAAAAATACAAAATGCACCGCATTAGCGAAAGTAAATTAGCAATAGCCGGTGTTGGGGGATTTTCGTAAATTAGCATAAAATAAACGGTATACATATGTTTGACAAACTATTTCAAGCGCAACAAAAAGCGGAGGAGATCAAGAAACGGTTAGATACGATTTCGGTGTCGGGTGAAGTGGAAGGCGGGTTGATCCGCGTGATCGCAACCGCTAATAAGGAGATCAAAGAAATTACGATAGATCCTGTTTTTTTGTCCAATGCCGATAAAGAGGAATTGGAAGAACTATTGGTTGTCGCCCTGAACAAAGCGATCACGCAAGCAGATCAGATCAGTCAGGCGGAAATGCAGGCGGCCAGCAAAGATATGCTGGGCGGACTAAGTGGATTGTTTAATCAATAGAAATACGATTATGATAAAAGCGACTTACTACGGACAATCTTGTGTGGAATTTGACTTCGATGGAACAAAGGTCTTGTTGGACCCGTTTATCACCTACAATCCTTTGGCAAAAGCGATTGATGTCCATTCGATTAAGCCGGATTTCATCTTCCTGAGCCACGGACATCAGGATCATGTGGCTGATATGGCCACAATACAAAAGAACAGCGGTGCGACAGTACTGGCTATTGTTGAGACAGCTGCGTGGGTCAGGAGACAGGGCGTTGCTGATGACAAAGTGGTGGAGTTCAATCTTGGTGGTACGGTTCAGTTGCCTTTTGGTTCTGTCAAGATGGTGTACGCGGCACACACCAACAGCACGCCAGATGGTCAGTATGGAGGCTTTCCTGTAGGCTTTGTATTCGATGTACAAGGAAAGAAAATCTATTTTGCAGGGGATACGGCGCTGACCATGGAAATGAAACTACTGGCGGACCTGAACCTGGACTGGGCATTTCTGCCTATTGGTGGACACTATACGATGGATGTTGATGATGCTGTCAAAGCAGCAACCTTTATCAACTGTGCGAGCGTAGTTGGCGTGCACTATGATTCGTTCCCGCCCATTACAATCAATAAGCAACAGGCGTTGGACAAGTTTCAAAATGAAGATATTTCGCTGTTACTTCCCCAGATTGGTGAGACGATAGACTTATAAAACAAAGAACCGGAGATGTCCGGTTTTTTGTTTTTACTGGTTTTGGTTGAAAGCAATGTTTTTTTCCTTCAGATGGCTGCCTAAGACGATATGACGATTTTCTTTAAATCCTCCAAACTGAAAAGCGGCGTATCAATAATTTTGTTTTTCAGAATTTGCTCTTTGTGCTCTTCGAAATAGAATAATTGCCATTCGCCATTTTTGTATTCAAGGCTGCTCAGGTTTTCAATCCAGTCGCCCGAATTCATATATGTACAGGTACCCTTTCTGGTGATTACTTCTTTGATCTGTGGCTGGTGGATATGTCCGCAGATAACAAAGTCGTAGTTGTTTTCTATTGCCAGTTCGGTGGCGGTATGTTCAAAATCTGAGATATATTTAACAGCCTTTTTGACAGAATTTTTGATCTTTTTTGAAAGGGAATATTTCTCCTGGCCCAGTTTGTCGAGGCAAAAGTTGATGATGTTGTTCAGCTGGATCAGCTTATCGTATCCCCATCCGCCTAATTTGGCCAGCCATTTTGAGTGATGGATTGATGCATCAAATACGTCGCCATGAAAGACCCATACTTTTTGGTTGTTGAGCGAGAGCAGTAACTTGTTGCTCAATTTGATGTTTCCAAGTTTGAGGTCGGTAAACTTGCGCAGCATTTCATCATGATTTCCAGTGATATAATGCACCTCAGTGCCTGTAGAACTCATATCGATGATCTTTTTGATCACTTTCAAATGCTCTTGTGGAAAATAACTTTTTTTAAACTGCCAGATATCGACAATATCTCCGTTGAGTATAAGTATTTTGGGGGATACTGACTCCAAATAAAGTAAAAGTTCTTTTGCACGGCTTCCGTAGGTACCCAGATGGATGTCGGAAAGTACAAGTATATCAAGGCTTCTTTTCATGTGCGTAAATTGTCTTAAGAACAATGAAGCTATCATGATCAGTATCTCGTTTTATGGGCTTAAGGTTCGTCGATCTCATGATGGTTTCATCGATATTTCTATTACAAAAGAAAGATACTTTTATTTTGTTCCGATGAAATTGCTGTTATGAAATCATTAAAAAGTTTTATAAAATAGTATAAATCAGTTTATTCTAAATTAATATTGCCGATTATGGCAGCGGCAACAGTCTGGATGCAAAAAAAAGGTGTCCGATAGTCTGGACACCTTTTTTTTATCATGTTAAAGAATATTATCTTCTTATTTGGCTGTTGCCGTTGCTGCTGCGCGGTCGATATGGAACTGCACCAAGTCATCAATTGGGGAGCGTAAAATCTTTCCGACTTTCATGCCATACTGTTCGGCTTTTTCCGCCAGAACATTCCTGAAATTGTAGCCGACCGAACCGATACAATTGAAAGTATAACTCTGATAATTAGGATATTTGCTGACTAGATTTTTGAAAAAAGCTTCAAATGCATCGTCGACAATATTACGTGTATATTCTATATTGACGTTGTTGTCATAGACAAATTTGCTAAAGCTAGCGCAGAAACGGTTGGGCATCGGTTTGGTGTATACCGCGTCCATGATTTCGTCTTTGGTCATTTTATAGGTGTTCCAAAACACTTCTTTGACATCTTTAGGCATTAGATTCCGGACGTAGTCCGCAAGTAGTTTTTTGCCGATATAACTGCCTGACCCCTCATCGCCCAGGATATACGCACCCGAATCGATATTTAATGTAATTTCTTTGCCGTCGTACAGACAGGAGTTGGTTCCTGTACCTAAAATTGCTGCAAATCCAGCTTGAGAGCCTAATAAGGCTCTGGCTGCGGCGAGAAGATCATGTCCCACCTCTACTTTCGCAGTAGTAAATACTTGTTGCAGTGCATCAACCACGATCTGAGCCTTTTCTTTATTATGCACCCCGGCGCCATAATAATTTACTTCCGCAATTTTTTCAAAAGGTAAATCTTGCGGCAATCCTTTTTTTAGGGAGTTTACAATGTATTCACTGTCAACAAAATAAGGGTTGTATCCCTCTGTGTTGAAGTAGATTTTTTTATTTGAATCATCTAACAAACACCAGTTTGTCTTTGTTGATCCCCCGTCAGCAATGATTATCATTATTGAGTAGTTTTAATTGTGTTTATCGTTATAAAATGAGTAATCAATTCATTAATCAATTCCCCGAAAATACATTTTTTAATTTTAAATATCATAATTTATCCATGTATTTTTGAAAAAATAAATTTTGGCATTCCTCTCATATTATAAAAAAACTGGCTTAACAGTGTCGTTAAGCCAGTTTTTAAACCTTGTAATAAAATTGTTTAAATAGTGTACTATTTACAATTAGTTGACTGCTTTAGTGTGCGCCTTCGGCTTCAATCTCATCAATATTAATGCCTTGTTTAGTCAAAATTCCTCTGACAAATATGGCAAAGAATACGATATAGCAGAATCCGACTAAGGGTAGGATATATGAGTTATGGATGCCAATAATATCTGCTAATTTTCCCTGTATAGGGGGAAGAACACCACCGCCGAGAATCATCATAACAAGGAAAGCCGATCCTTGGGCTGTATATTTTCCTAGGCCAACGATGGACAAGCTAAAAATAGACGACCACATGATGGAGCAGGCCAGACCGCCAGACAGAAACGCGTAAATGGCTACTGTGCCCGACGAGAATAGGCCGATTAGCATGGCTATAATGCCGAATAAACCAAAAATGATCAAGGTACGTGCAGGTTTTTCTTTACTCAGGTAAAAAGCCACGATCTGAAGAATGATGCAGACCACATAGTAATAAAGGTGCGACATTTCAAAGCCTGCAAGGGTATTTACACCTATGATAATAGAAAATGCAATCAAGGGGACGACGATGAGTAAACCGTTTTTGGTTGACTTGCTTAGATTGAATGCTGTGATGGCACCAGCCCAGCGTCCGATCATCATGCTGCCCCAGTACATCGATACGTAAGGTGTGATCTGTGAAGACTGTAGGCTGCCAAATTCTTTTAACGTTAGCAATTCTCCGAGGTTGCTTCCAATAGCCACCTCGATACCTACATAAATAAATAAGGCCAACATGCCCAAGGCCAATTGTGGATATTTCATCGCCCCCCAGCCGTCAGGATTTTTTTGCGCACTTCTGTTTGCAAAAAGCAGGCCGCCTATCATGACTACCAATGCCCCTGCTAACCATAACATACGTTGTGTTTCAAGCGGCTTGGCCACGTCCTTTATTTGTGCTTTTAACTGGTCGATCTGCACCTGATCTGTCAGGCTGGAAACCTGCTGATGCAACTGCTCGATGTGTAGGGCCAGGTCGCTTTTGTAGCTTAAAAAGACCGGTGTGAACATACCGAATAACAAAAGGGTCATCACGATCAAGGTACGTAAGGCCTTATTCGCTTTCTCCATGGGTTCGTCGCTAATTCCGGCAGGAACCTTCTTACTAAAGTTGAATAGGGCAGCTGCCAGAAGAAATAGCAGGCCAACGCCAATATATAGGTAAACGACCTTGTTTAATGGCAGGTTAGCAATTTCGGAATCAGAAATAGGTTCAAAGGTACCGAACAATGAAAATCCGATCACCAACGGGCCAATGGTCGTTCCGAAGGAGTTTACACCTCCTCCAAGGTTGACACGGGAAGCGCCTGTTTTGGGATCTCCCAACAACACGGCGAAGGGATTGGCTGCTGTCTGCTGAAGCGAAAAACCGAGTGCCACAACAAATAGACCTAACAACATACCTATGTACAAATTCACCTCTACAGCTACTATCATTGCTGCGGCGCCCAATGCTGAAAAAAGGAGTCCGTAAACAATACTTTTTTTGTAGCCCCATTTTCCGACAAGGTCCTTACCACCTATCGAACTGAAGATAAAAAGGAGCAATGCTCCGATATAGTATGCCGTATAGAAGGCAAAATCTATAAGTTGCGACTGAAATTGATCAAGGTGAAAGTAATTCTTGCAGAAAGGGATAAATACGCTGTTTCCTGCCGCAATGAAGCCCCAAAAGAAAAACACAATAATCAGTGTGTAGAGCGCGGGGTAATTGGTTTTAGTCTGTTGCTGTTCCATATAAGGGATCTAAAAACTTTAATTTTGAAAGCTACGAACTTATGAAAAAAAATATAAATTCAATCTAAAAATGTTGTTAAATCGTTTTACTACTTACAATAGTAAATATTTTTCTTGAAATATTTTGAAATAACAAAATTTGTTTTTTTCTTTGTCAAGGTTCTCAATATTTAACCCACTTCGGGATTAAAAGAAATCATTTAGTTCTTCATTCACTTAAACCGGGTAACTAGCTTAAGTGTATAATCAGAATAAAGCTCAAAAAAGAAAATCCAAAAAAACATACACAACACATTAATGGATATTAACGAATTAAACGCTAAACTCGTATCAGAATTGCGCGAGATTGCTAAGTTGATCGGTATCGCAGATGCTGATAAATTGCGTAAGCAGGAATTAATAGAAAGAATTAGCAATACGGGTGGGGAAGAAGAAGCAGCTCCAGCTTCTGTCGAAAAGGTTGCTAAAGCAAATGAAGAAAATCCAGAACAAGCTGAACGGACGACGCGAAAGCGAGTAAGGACCGTAAAAACAGCGGAGCCCGTCACTGTACGGAAGCGCGAAGTTGCTGAAAATCCTGAAAATAGCGCTGCCGAGACGGTTTCTGCGGCAGATAAAGGTCCCCAACCTGATAAAACACCGCAAACTCCCAAAGCTGAAACTACTCCTCCTAGTACAGATTTCGATAATGTTATTGTTAATGAAGGTGTTCTTGAAATCATGCCCGATGGATATGGTTTCTTACGTTCTTCAGACTACAACTATCTGACATCGCCTGATGATATCTATGTATCTCAGTCGCAGATTAAACTGTTTGGCTTAAAAACCGGAGATACTGTCCGTGGTTGTATCCGTCCACCAAAGGAAGGCGAAAAATATTTTCCATTGGTAAGGGTGGAGGCTATCAATGGTCAGAATCCAGCTGAGGTACGTGATCGTGTGCCGTTTGATTATTTAACACCATTGTTCCCTGACGAGCGTCTAAATCTGGATATGGGGATGGGAAATTATTCTACGCGTATCATGGATCTGTTTACGCCAATTGGAAAGGGACAACGTGGCCTTATCGTTGCTCAGCCTAAAACGGGTAAAACCAACTTGTTGAAGGAAGTAGCAAACGCGATTGCCAAGAACCATCCTGAGGTGTATCTGATTATCTTATTGATCGACGAACGTCCGGAAGAGGTGACCGATATGGCAAGAAGTGTACGGGCAGAGGTGGTATCATCTACCTTTGATGAACCTGCAGACCGTCATGTGAAGATTGCTAATATCGTTCTGGAAAAGGCGAAACGTATGGTCGAATGCGGTCACGATGTGGTTATTCTTCTGGATTCCATTACCCGTCTGGCACGGGCTTATAATACAGTGGCACCTGCTTCTGGTAAGATATTGTCGGGAGGTGTGGATGCCAATGCTCTTCACAAGCCCAAACGTTTCTTCGGTGCTGCGCGGAACATTGAAAACGGTGGTTCGTTGACTATTTTGGCTACCGCATTGACCGATACAGGTTCTAAAATGGATGAGGTAATCTTTGAAGAGTTTAAAGGTACAGGTAATATGGAGCTGCAGCTTGACCGTAAGCTGGCGAACAAACGTATCTTCCCTGCGATTGACATTACTGCATCCAGCACACGCCGGGACGACCTGTTGACAGACAAAGATACGCTACAGCGCATCTGGGTACTTCGCAACCATTTGTCGGATATGAACTCGACAGAGGCCATGGAATTTTTACAGGCACAACTGCGTGGTACTAAATCAAATGAAGAATTTTTGATTAGTATGAATGGTTAATCCCATTAAATTTTGATATTTTAGCCATCATTTCAATGGAAATGATGGCTTTTTTTTGAAAGGTTATTGAGATCCGTATTTCAAAAAAATGATTATATAATTACATGTCGATGAAAAAACATATTCCGAATCTATTAACCTGCCTTAATCTTTTCAGTGGCTGTGTTGCTGTATTGATGGCATTGCGGGGCGATATCACAGCAGTTACGATCTGTGTGCTCGCTTCGGGAATATTTGATTTTTTTGATGGCATGGTCGCCCGGCTGCTTCATGTGAAATCTTCCATTGGTAAAGAGCTGGATTCTTTAGCGGACATGGTGAGTTTTGGTTTTCTACCCGGAACACTGATGTTTATGCTGTTGCAAAAAGCGTTCGCCGATGGTTCCTTTGTTCCTTATGTGGGCTATATAGTTACGGTGTTCTCCGCGCTGAGACTGGCCAAGTTCAATTTGGATGAACGGCAAACTTCGGATTTTATTGGGTTGAATACGCCCATGAATACATTTTATGTGCTCTCGCTGCCGTATATTTCAGGCAAGTATCCGGAGCTGGTGCTGAATCCTGTTTTTTTGATTGGAAGTGTTCTATTAACCAGCTATTTGTTGGTCAGCGAGATCCGGTTATTCTCGATGAAGTTTAGTTCGATGGACTGGAAGACAAATAAATTTAGGTTTATATTTCTGTTCTTAACGTTGATTCTGTTTTTGATCGGCCGGTTTATGGCACTGCCACTCATTCTCGTGCTCTATTTTATCTTATCGGCGCTGCACTTCCATAAAAAAAACGATCTGGTTTAGATCGTTTTTTCATATTGCTCAAGTTCGAAGATCAATTCTTTCATTTCAATATCCAGCACCTCGAAAGCAGCCCGGAGTCCCTCAAGGGATTCACCATTTTTTGCGGCGGTCTCGAGCGTTTCAAATTTAGCTTTAAGATGGAAAGCACCGATGTAATCCATAGTCGGTTTGATATGATGAGCGGCGTCCGCTATGTTCTGGAGGTCGCCGGCCGCTATGGCATTGCGCAAATGGTCCAGATCCACGGGCGTCTGAATAAGGTACATGGATACAAACTGTTTGATTAAAGCTTGATCGTCAAACATGTTTTGACTGATCAAGTCCGTGTCAATATGGTTCATCGCTGCTAATTTTCGTTACGGGTAAGCTGTCTTTACAAATATTCAATAAATATACACTATTTTTTTTGTAAACGGGGTGTAGGTGCTCCGGAGCGACCTCGGCGAGGGGGATTAAGGTGAACTTTCGTTCGCCAATGTGGGGGTGGGGGATCTTGAGATCAGGAAGATCGATGATCTCATCATTGAAATAGAGTAAATCGATATCGATTGCTCTTTCTCCCCATTTTTTGATCCGCACTCGTCCCAGCTGCTGTTCGATCTGTTGCGTTTGTTTCAGGCACTCGGAAGGTGATAGACGGGAGTGCAGCACGATGACCTGGTTGAGAAAAGCCGGCTGGTCCTCTACACCCCAGGCGGCTGTTTCATAGACCGAAGAGGTCTTTATAATTTTCCCGACCTGCGATCCGAGATATTGCTTTGCCAAGGACAGCTGTGCAAAGCGATCGCCTAAGTTGGTCCCCAGTAATATAAAAATCTCATTCATGTCGCTAAATTAAGTTTTTTAAAAACTAAAATACTGGGGGAATAAAAAATATTGCATTACCTTTAGTGTACAATAAATCACTTCTTTGATAGTGTATGGAAATAGAATTTAATTAGAGAATATGAGATCATTTTTTAAGTATGTGTTAGCTACGATTACAGGGATTTTGGTGTCCTTTGTGATACTGTTTATTGTCTTTATGGGGATCATCGGTGCGATTATAAGTTCAGCATCGTCGGATCAGGAAGTGGTTGTTAAAAGTAATTCGGTGCTCTTTCTATCCTTTGACTACGAAATTACCGAGCGTAGTGAAGCCAATCCGCTGGGCAGCCTGAATCTCCCGGGATACACGACCAAGAGTATTGGGTTGGATGATATTCTGGAAAGGATCAGATATGCGGCCACCGATGGAAATATCAAAGGTATTTATATCGATGCCGGCAGTATTGGGACTGGCTTTGCGAGCCTAAAGGAGATTCGGGACGAATTGCAGACTTTTAAGAAAACAGGGAAGTTTGTCGTTGCTTATAATGCCGGCTATAATCAAAAGGCCTATTATGTGGCCAGTATAGCTGACAAGGTATACGTAAATCCGCAGGGGACTGTCGATTTCAGAGGGCTGGCGAGTTCGACAATGTTCTATAAGGATCTACTGGATAAGGTAGGTGTCGAGATGCAGATCGTAAAAGTCGGGACATTTAAAAGTGCTGTAGAACCTTTTTTTCTGAATCAGATGAGCGATCCAAACCGTCTTCAGGTCAGCTCTTATCTGGGTAGTATATACGACACCTTTATCAATGAAATTTCGGCAAGCAGAAAAATAGCAGCAGACTCATTGAGGGCCATAGCTGATGGCTATCTTGTCCGAAATGCGGATGACGCAGTACGTTATAAACTAGCAGATGCGAAGCTATATAAAGATGAGCTGCTTTCGGATCTGAGAAAACGTCTACATATGGGAGAGAAAGAGGAAATACCTTTTGTATCCTTGCTCGATTATAACAAGAAAATAAAGAGTGATGTCAGCAGCTCTGAGATTGCTGTCCTTTATGCTACAGGAGAGATTGTGGACGGGGAGGGGAAAGGGCCGGGTGAGATCGGCGGTGATAAACTGTCGCGTGAACTACGCGCCTTACGGGAAGACGATGCGGTGAAGGCCGTTGTGCTCCGGATTAACTCACCGGGAGGATCCGCACTGGCATCTGATATCATTTGGCGGGAAGTGGTGCTGACCAAGAAAGTAAAACCAGTGATCGTCTCGATGGGCGATGTGGCTGCTTCGGGCGGCTATTATATTGCTGCGGCAGCAGATTCTATATTTGCGGAGCCCACGACCATAACCGGTTCGATCGGAGTATTTGGTGTAATACCCAACTTCCAGAATCTGATGAACAATAAGATTGGCGTGCATTACGATGGTGTAAAGACCGCTAAATTTGCGGACCTGATGACGACCTTTGACCGTCCGCTGACTGCTGAAGAAAGGGATATCATCCAAAAGGAAGTTGACAAGGTCTATACAACTTTTACCGGCGTCGTTGCGGGTGGACGTAAGCTGTCTGTAGCCGCGGTGGATAGTATTGGTCAGGGACGTGTGTGGACAGGTATGCAAGGGGTCAACAATAAGCTGGTGGACCGTCTCGGTAATGTGGAAACGGCCATACGCGCAGCAGCTAAGAAAGCAAACTTGAGCAAATACAAGGTCGCACAATACCCCGAAAAGGAGGATCCGTTTACATCGATTCTAAACAATTCGAAGGAGAAGGTCCAGGCTTGGGTAGCAAGAGAACAGATGGGTGAATACTACCGGTATTTTGATGTGATCAAAAAGGCGACAGCGCAGAGTGGGGTTCAGGCTAGGCTACCGTATACAGTGGAGATCTATTGATGTAAGTTACGGAACCATTAAAAAACAAATTATTCTAACGAAAACAAATGCTTTTTTTTATATTTAGGCGTTTGTTTTGGCAAACGACAATCCAAAACCATTAAAGTTACATAATGAAAACAGTAGACGATTTAAATTTTGCAGGTAAAAAAGCCTTGGTGCGTGTTGATTTCAACGTTCCTTTGGATGAGAATTTCAATATTACAGATGACAACCGTATACAGGGGGCTGCTCCGACCATAAAGAAGATATTGAAGGATGGTGGAAGTGTGATCCTGATGTCGCATTTAGGAAGACCAAAAGATGGTCCTACTGATAAATATTCATTGAAACATATTGTTTCGCATCTTTCAGATGTACTGGGTACCGTCGTACAGTTTGCCAACGATTGCATCGGAACCGAAGCGCAGGAAAAAGCTGCCGCGTTGCAAGCTGGGCAAGTGCTATTGTTAGAGAATCTGCGTTTCTATAAAGAGGAGGAAAAGGGAGATGTGGGTTTTGCTGAAAAGCTGTCCGCATTGGGCGATGTTTATGTCAATGATGCTTTCGGTACAGCGCACCGCGCCCATGCATCAACGGCTATAATTGCACAATTTTTTCCGGGTGCTAAGTATAGCGGATACCTGATGGCAGCCGAGGTAGGCAATGCCGAGAAGGTGCTCAATAATCCGGTCAGGCCGTTTACCGCTATTATGGGCGGCGCCAAGGTTTCCGATAAAATTCAGCTGATTGAAGCTTTGTTGGATAAAGTCGATAATTTGTTGATCGGTGGGGGTATGGCCTATACATTCGTCAAAGCAAGAGGCGGTGAAATCGGTCAGTCGCTGGTCGAAATAGATAAGCTTGACCTGGCAAATGAACTGGTGCAAAAGGCAAAAGAAAAGGGCGTTAATCTTGTGATTCCTACAGATGCGCAAATCGCAGATGCTTTTTCGAACGATGCCAATGTATATGACGGGCCTAATGATCAAATTCCGGCGGATCTTCAAGGACTGGATATCGGCAAGGACTCTGCGGCTAACTTCGCTGCGATTATCAAGGATTCGAAAACTATTCTCTGGAACGGACCTATGGGCGTGTTCGAATTTGACACTTTTGCCAAAGGGACGAAAGCAGTTGCTGACGCGGTGGTTGAAGCAACAAAAGACGGCGCATTTTCGTTGATCGGAGGAGGAGATTCTGCTGCAGCTGTAAGCAAGTTCGGGATGAGCGATGATGTGAGTTATGTCAGTACCGGCGGAGGAGCACTTTTAGAGTATATGGAAGGTAAAGTGCTGCCCGGAGTGAAGGCACTTGAAGACTAGTGTGAATATAAATTCAGAAAAAGGGGATAATACAATATTATCCCCTTTTTTGATTATGAATGGTGTGGCTGAGATGCCGTTCGGTTTGGCCGGACTTACTTTACATTAAATGATTGCCCCAGGGGCCCGGATCGGCGTGTCGTTCCCTTATCGTTTTTTTTGATCGTGTCGGGATAAATGGGAGAGGAAGACACTGTAACAGTTACTTTATCACAATGTCAGATGTAAATCAATTATCTGTTAAATATCGCAGCCGTACTGGTATTTTTTGCCGCATTTGTTAAATTTATCCGACATGATATAATATAGGTGTTTATTGATGGATGCTAATAAGAAAAAAGAAAAGGTGAGTTCGGGTTTTTTTTCGGTTTTGACCTATAACGTAGCGGGTTTACCGGGATTTATATCTTCTGCAATCACGGGTAGAAGCAGGAGCATTGCAGAAATCGGTAAAAAGATAAATCCCTTCGATATTGTCAATGTACAGGAAGATTTTAATTACAATAATAGTTTATACTGGGGAGGGAATCAACATCCCTATCGCACCAAAACAAAGGGGCGTGTTCCTTTCGGAGACGGGCTAAATACATTGTCACGTTTTCCGATGTCGGCAGTGATCCGGGTTCCGTGGCGGAAACGTACAGGTGCCGACTTTCTGACGCCTAAAGGCTTTACTTTGGTGAAAGTGGAAATTGTGGACGATGTGTGGATCGATGTCTATAATGTGCACGCAAACGCCCAGAACAACCGGAGAGCGGCTAGTGCCAGGAGGGACAATCTCAACCAGCTGCGTGATTATATTGCCGCTCATTCTCGTGAACATGCGTTGATTGTGATGGGGGATTTTAACGCGCACTATAGTTTTAGCGATGACAATCTACATGATTTTATGGAATCGACGGCACTAGTGGACAGCTGGGTCGAATTGCAGAATGGCGGGCTGGTTCCGGAAGCTAACCATGCGTTCAGACCACCGCATATGCTCTCTATCGGCAATCAGTGTGAGTCAATAGATAAAATCCTTTATCGCAGCAGTGGCGATCTGAGTCTGGCAGCCCGGGACTATAATATCGAAAATAATCTATTTACAAATTCCAAAGGACTGCCTCTGTCTGATCATTACGCCCTGGCTGCCAATTTTAATTGGGCAATTCACCTCTAATATGTATAATTGAGACTTACCGTAGGTATCACGCGCTGAGTTGCAGTATTGTCGTTGATATAGGTTCCCTTTACCACAAATTCAAAATCAGGTAAGGGGTATCGGAAGGCGTTGAAATCAAACGACAAGTAAGCTCCAAAGCTTTTTGGTGCAATTTCTTGGTGTTTGTGAATGTTTTGGTAGTCTGCAAACAAGCCTCCTTTTACACGTTTTATGTAAGCTATTGAACCTAGCGCCAAGTCGGGATAAACCATCGGAAACCTGTAGTTTACCAATAAGGTATTTTTCACTTTTTCGTATTTATAATAACTAAATCCGCTCACCAGCGGGATGTCGTTGATGTATTCATAGATTCCAGTTCCTGCTTGTGCACTGAGCCGGATCTGAAAACCATGATTTCGCATTAACCCAGGTAGGTAAAATACTGTTCGCGCAGACAGAATTTCGCCTTTAGCTTTGTTTTCAAAGGGTGTGTGTCTGTAAGTAATGCTCAAATTCTGTCCCCATCGCGGATATAGGTCCATCGTTGCCATTCGGGCGTTGCGGTTGAAATAAAGCTGATAGGTCAATGGAAATGCGGTCTCGTCGTTGAAGTTTTTAAGATCGTTGCGGCTCAGGTTATAACGTCTTAAGTAAGCCGTTGCGAAGTTGAAGCCTGTCGAATAATTGTAGTCGAAACGATAAAAAGAAAGCGGAATGGACAGCTGACTGGAAATATAGTGTTCGCGCCAGTCAAAGCGGACGCTGCTGTCGGGCTTTCCGGGGACACTTGCCGCTGCGATCTGGCCCCGGTTTTCATACCGTAGCGATAGTTTGGGGAAATATCTGTTGTAATTGAGCTCGGCCGAATAAATGCCCTTTCGGATATCGGTGTCGTATTCATAGCCAAGTGCTATCTGTGTCGTGTTTAAGATGTTGTTGGAAAGCCAGAAAACTCCAGGTTTGAAGTTGTCAAAGCTTTCAAAATTGCTGCTGCTGAGGGAGAGGCTATGAAAGTTGAATGTCCTTGCCAGTCCATGGTATGGAACAATGGTATAACCGGAGGAGGAATCCGGCCGTGCCAGGGTCAGGGACGGAAGACTGTCTTTGCGCAACACGTTGCTGTAGTAATGTGAAAAATAATCGGTTTCGGGCTGTATGTTATATATACTGTCGATGCTCGTTCGGCTGATTTTGTATCCATTATATTGGTAATTGTTGAACAGCAGCTCTTTAGTTTCACGGCTATAAAAAGGGTTGAAAGCTCCGAACTGTGCCTTGGTCAGCAAATGCCTCTTCCCCGAGTGCCGATCGATCAGGTAAATATTATCAATACCGTTGAAGTTGGCTTTTGCGATGATATCCATACCCGAAAGGTATTGTGGTCGCTCGTACTGCTGGTTTCCCCAAGGGGTGAGGTTGGTGATCCTCTCAAGTTTGAGATCTATTTCACATAAAGCGGTTCCATTTTCTGATAGACGGATAGCGACGATCTTATCGCCTGAGGGGTTAAAAGCGGGATGCTGCAGCTGCTCACCGTCTGCAAGTCTGATCCGTTTCGCGATCGAGCCATTTTCGAGGCTTATAAGCGTCAGATAGCTGTCGTTGAATAAATCTACTTCAACACAGGCAATCAAAGCTTCTACGGGGCTAAAAACCGGCGAATAATATCGTGAATGTTTGGTGAGGGTTCTAATCTTGCCGGTTTTTAGGTTCATGAGGTTGATGACGTTGTAGCTCCTTTTACTATAGCGGGGATCTCTTCGCAGTTCATCCCATACAACATAGTCTCTGCTAATATCAAAATGCGGTGTTAATTGAATCCCTGTTTTTACCAACTCAGATTCTTCCTTTGTGCGATCGTCGTAGGTGTATATGGCATTGGTTTTTTCTGGATTTTGTTTTATAAAATAAAGTATGCCGGACAGCGATTTTGGTAATAGATGATGGTTGTAAAAGCGATGTTTTCCCGGAGCTATTTCCGTGTAATTCTGGAAGCTGTACGCGCCCGTTTTTCTCGTCCAGATCGAGTCTAATTTTGCAATTGTTTTTCTATATAAATATGCACTGTTTCCACCTATTTTTTTCTTTAAAACCCGATTGATGTTATAAGGAAAAAGTGGTTTTCTGTTCAGCTCAGAAAACAGATCCGCTTCGTAGTCCTGTGGTAATTCGGACTTCAATGTGGTAGTCATCAAATAGCCGATTGTGTAATAGCTTGGCACGATGTCTTTAAAAGATCCCAGTAGATATTTGTCAAAACTATACTGTCGGTCCGATTGAAAGTTTGCTTTTATAGGCATTTCGAAGGAGGGTAGCCGCCCTCTTCCACCAGCGGAGAAAACGGTCTCGGACAGTGTGGCGTCGCCTTCGAAATACCAAGAAGGGACGGTCAGGCCATAATAGGCAAGCGCTAACTGTTCAAAAAAAGGAGCTCCTAATTTTCCTGTCAATTTGTCAAATTGACTGACGTGTCTGGATTCGTGAAGGATCAGATTTGGTAGCCAGGTCTGGTTATCCGGATCGGCACCGGCGGTGCTATACAATTCAGATTTACGGGGAGAAAGCTGAACAAAGCCATTGGTCTGTAGATTCGTGTTGTGTATAATAAAAGGGATTTTTCGTGGTGTGATTTTATAATTTCGACTGGTTATATGAAGCGAATTGCGGACGTAATCTGCTAGGGTAGGGGCCTTGCTTTTCATTTCCTCAGGGAATATTAGCCGGAAATTAAGTGTATCAATTTTATACCATTTTTGGCTGGCAGGTGCTTGGCTGTCTTCAAAAAACTGTGCGGAACATTTTTGTGAATATATGATTAATGTAAATATCGTTAAATACTTGAAAATTATATTTTTATCGTTCATTATATTGGTTAATATGATGGTTTGCTAATTTATTTAGTTTTAATTTCGTTTTTTATATGAATTTTAAGTTTTATTTTTTGTTTATAATGTTTTGATCCTTATTATTTTATATAATTCGTAATTTGTGTCTATTTGTCGTATATTTTAGCCGGTTGAGGCCTTAGAAGCTGGCTTGCCAGGTTCTTTGCATGCCGTCTGAGAGAACCGGAAAGTATGTGACGAATATACTTAAATATTCAAGCATAGCGTACGGGATATGAAAAATATTTGCGTGTTGGAAACAGAGAGGGAGATGCTAGGACGGGGCCGGAATTTTTAGGAAGCTGATGTTTTTAAGTTGTGCTTTCGCACTGGTCGGATCCGGCGCCAGCTGTTGGGTCAGCATCAATATCCGGGCATGCGAAAAAGCGTTTGTCATGCGCAGCAGTTTGCTTCGTCTGCTTTTTGTGAGGGCTGACTGAAGTAGTTTGTGTAGTGACAAAATGTCTGGTTTCAGAACGCTCCGCGAAGTGATCTTACATGGCCGCTACAGAAATACGGGAACTAAAAGCTGCTTTTTTGTTATTTATTTTTTTATTCAAATTTTACTTTAAAAAAGCGATTTTTGTACCATATAATTTTTTGTACAGATGTAGGATTTTAAATCAGCAGGAAGATATGGAAGAACTGGAAATGCAGGTAAGTCGTGTAGAGCAATTAATAGCGAGTGGTGATTTTGTTGGCCTTGAGAATTTTCTAAATGAGATGAATATTTCTGAGGTGGAAGAATTAATTGACGAGCTGCCGGAGCATGGTCCTCTTTTTATCGAATCTTTAAATTTAAACCGCGCGGTAAACGTATTTAGGATCCTGGATTTTCCTACTCAAAACCGAATTTTCAAGAAGCTTTCCAAGGCCAAAATCAGTGCGCTGATTAATGAACTTCCGCCTGATGACCGCACCTCATTTTTCTCCGAAATGAAGGATGATATCAAACATCTGATACTGCTGTTACCACCAAAAGACCGGGTTGAAGCACTAGCACTTTTGGGCTACCCTGAAGACAGCGTTGGACGTCTGATGACGCCGGATTATATTACGGTGAAGGAGCATTGGAATATAGAAAGAATTCTGGGTCATATCCGTCGATATGGAAAAGATTCAGAAACGATAGACGTGCTGTATGTCATTGATTCGAACGGTAAGTTGATTGATGATATCCGCATCAAGGATGTGCTCATGGCCGAGCCTGAAACAGTGGTCAGTGATCTGATCGACTATCGTCTGATATCGCTGAATGCTTATGATCCGCAGGAGGAAGCTATCAATATTTTCCGGATGAACAATCGTGTTGCTTTACCTGTGGTGGATGCGCAAGGTATCATGTTGGGTATTGTTACGGTAGATGATATTCTCTGGGTCGCCAATGAGGAGTATACCGAAGACATGCAACGCATCGGCGGTACGGAAGCTTTGGATGAGCCTTATCTGGATGTATCCATAAAAAATCTGGTCAAGAAGAGAGCTGGATGGCTGATTGTGTTATTTTTGGGGCAGCTGCTGACCGCGACAGTAATCGAGCATTTTGAGGAGCAGATGGCAAGCGCCATCATGTTATTTGCGTTGATGCCGGTGATTATTTCCAGTGGCGGGAATAGTGGTTCACAGGCTTCGACACTGATTATACAGGCTATGGCGCTTGGCGAGGTGACGCTGTCTGACTGGTGGCGGGTAATGCGCCGGGAGATTCTGTCGGGTTTACTGCTGGGGGTCATTTTGGGTGCGCTTGGGTTTTTGCGGATCATGGCCTGGCAGTCTTTTGCCCACAGTTATGGGGAGTACTGGGTGCTGGTGGCTCTGGTGATTTCTTTATCTTTGGTTGGCGTAGTATTGTGGGGCTCGTTGATGGGATCGATGTTGCCATTTGTAATGAAGCGACTGGGGGCAGATCCTGCGAGTTCATCCGCGCCATTTGTGTCCACCTTAGTGGATGTGACTGGGCTCTTAATTTATTTTACGGTGGCTACATTAATCTTGAAAGACGTATTGCTTTAAATGTACGTTGTTAAATAATCGGTCCGTATTTCTTTGCAAGAAGCAGGTTTTTATCTATGATAGAAACGTTTTTATGCCCCTATGGTCCCCTTATCTGATTTTTTGAGAAATTGGGTATAAAGAAAATAAATTATTCTAATTGGATTTTAGGAAGTTGTAAAAAATGTACGCAAAAAATTTGTAGTATTCTAATAATCTTCCGATACTTGCATCACGGAAACGCGAATGGGTTTCCGAAAGAATTGAAAAAATACTCCTGAATAGCTCAGCAGGTTAGAGCATCTGACTGTTAATCAGAGGGTCGCTGGTTCGAGCCCAGCTTCAGGAGCGATAAGCAAATAAATTATTTGCAAGTAATATCAAAATGTACTATTTTTGTACACTCGAAGAGAAAGGAGTTTCTCTGAAAATAAAAATTCCTGAATAGCTCAGCAGGTTAGAGCATCTGACTGTTAATCAGAGGGTCGCTGGTTCGAGCCCAGCTTCAGGAGCAAAATAGAAACCGGCTTTAGGCCGGTTTTTTTGTTTACATGCTTTATTAAAAAACTATGAGTTTAGTAATTATTGGTACGGTGGCTTTTGATACAATAGAAACACCGTTCGGTAAAACTGACAAAATTCTAGGTGGTGCCGGTACTTTTGCAAGTCTGGCGGCGTCATATTTATGTGATCAGATTAAGCTGGTCAGCGTGGTGGGGGAGGATTTCGGTGACCATCATATGGATTTGATCAAACGCCGGGGTATCGATGTTTCGGGCGTGCAGATCATCCCAGGGGGGCGCACCTTTTCGTGGTCTGGCCGTTATCATAACGATATGAATAGCCGCGATACACTGGCCACAGATTTAAATGTCCTTGCGGATTTTGATCCACTGATTCCTGATAGTTATCAGGACTGTGAGTATCTCCTGTTGGGTAATCTCACTCCACAGGTGCAACTGACGACCTTATCGCGATTAAAACAGACGCCCAAACTGGTCGTACTAGATACTATGAATTACTGGATGAATGTGGCCTTAGATGATCTGAAGAACGTGCTGCAAAAAGTTGATGTCCTCACGATCAACGATGCGGAGGCAAGACAGCTTTCGGGTGAGTACTCACTGGTCAAAGCTGCTCAGGTTATTTTGAATATGGGACCCAACTATCTGATTATAAAAAAAGGAGAGCATGGAGCCTTGCTGTTTGGTGAAAATCAGGTATTTTCCGCGCCTGCCTTACCGCTTGCGGATGTGTTTGATCCCACTGGAGCAGGGGATACGTTTGCGGGAGGTTTTATTGGCTATTTGGCCAAGGTCAAAAGCATTAATTTTACCAATATGAAAAATGCACTGATCTTCGGTTCTGCACTTGCCTCTTTTTGTGTCGAAAAATTTGGTACAGACCGGCTGGTGGAACTGACAGATGAGGATATACAGAAGCGGCTAAATGCTTTTGTAGCTCTTTCCCAATTTAACTTGTAATGAAGTTTAGGTTTTCAAGATTCCGATACACTGGAATCTTGAAAACACGCTTTCCGTATGTGGAGCTTCCTGTAGCTCTGCCGTTAAATCCTGTCCTGCCCAATGCTCATAATGCATGCCTTTTTGCCACAACCTGCTTTCGCTTACATCGTAGATAAAGCCTTTGTAGGCTATCCAGATCTGTGGTTTATCCTGTCCGTTCCGCAGGGCGAGCTGTGCTTTGCTATATTCTGGTAATCCTTCTTTCATCATGACGATCGATAAGAAGGCGAAGTTAGAAAAATTAGGCCACTTTATAAGCAGACAAAGATCGTTTCATCAACTTCCGGGCGACGTGTATCCGCGTCTTTACAGTGCCAATAGGAATATTCAGGTGCTCGGAGATTTCATGATATTTAAATCCCTCAAAATAAAGAGAGAAGGGGATGTAGTATTCATCTGACAGGCTGGATAAAGCTTCATGAATATCCTCCATGACGAATTTGCTTTCGCCCTGATTGCTAGAGGCAGACATTAGCAAATTAGAATTGGAGATGTCTTCGTCTTTGGTGATGAATGAGTTTGTCTTTACGATCCGCCTATAGTTATTTATAAACGTGTTTTTCATGATCGTGTAAAGCCATCCTTTTAGGTTGGTACCTTCCTTGAAATTTTTGAAATAGGTAACGGCCTTGAGGATGGTATCCTGTACAAGATCGTTTGCATCCTCATAATCGCTGGTAAAATTTCTGGCGTAGAGTTTTAATGAGTCCGATTGCTCAATAACCATGTTGTCAAATTCATTCTTTGTCATAGCTTAATGAATTATAACTGTTCTTTTTAGCAAACAGTAAGTTTATAAATCCGGTTCATTAATTATCGGACAAATAATGCGCCAAAATACCTAAGAATGAATTTCTTAATGTAATTTTAAGATTATTTTAAGCGGGGAAAATTGACAGAAAAATTAATCTTAAGTAAATTAAATTAGCCCGAATCGGGCCTTGGACCAGCTTGGGGCTGTTTTGCAGTTTCTGTTAAGCATTTTTACAGCTATAAACTAAAGCTGAGATTCTTTACAATAAATTAACCTCTCGCTCGAGACCGATCCCAAATTTATCTTGCACATCATGGATGATCCGTTCAGAAAGTTCGTAAATCTCCTGACCGCTTGCATGTTGTCTGTTTATTAGTACAAGCGCCTGATTTTTCCAGACACCGGCTCGGCCATAGGCCTTGCCTTTCCATCCACACTGCTCGATTAACCAACCAGCTGCCAGTTTTGTTTGGTTATCGGGCATGGGATAATGCGGGATGGTCGGGTACAGCTTTTGTAAAGTCTGGAAATCCGTAAGCGAAATCACCGGATTTTTAAAGAAGCTTCCGGCATTGCCGACTGTACTGGGATCCGGTAGTTTCTCCACGCGAATTTTGGAAACGACCCTTGCGATGTCAGCTATTGAAGGCTCATTGATACGTTGCTTGGCTAGCTCGCTTTCGATGGCACCGTAACTGGTATTGATTTTAGGCGTCAGGCTCAGTTTATAGGTAACTTCTGTAATAATAAAGCGTCCTTTGTGTTCGGTTTTAAAAATGCTGTCGCGGTAGGAGAAGTTGCAGTCTTCCTTCTGAAATGTCGTAAATGTTCCAGTTTGCGTATCAAAAGCCTCACAACTATGAAACACGTACATAAGTTCAGCTCCGTAAGCGCCTATATTCTGCACGGGCGAGGCACCCACCGTGCCGGGTATAAGAGCCATATTTTCGATGCCCGCATAGTTGTTGTTTATGCAGTACCATACAAACTCGTCCCAGATCTCACCGGCTTTGGCCGTCACATACACATGGTCATCTTCTGATCTGGCGGTTATGCCTTTGCTCGTCATGCGAATGATATAGCCTTGGAAATGTTTGGTAAACAGTACGTTGCTACCGGCTCCCAAGACGAAAAACTGCTGTTCAAAAATTCCTTTTTTAAAAATTTCGGTCAATGTTTCATTGTCATTTACTTCGATCAGGAAATTTGTCTTTTCTTCTATTCCAAATGTATTGAAGGCTTTTAGAGATATATCCGACTGAATGTTTAATTCCATATTGACTTTAATTTTCAGAAATTCAAAAAAATCAGCTATCTTTAGCATGATAATCGGTAAAGATAGTACAAACCGTTTATTTTATGCTAAAAAAATATATGTTTAATGGGTAATGCGGATGTAAAAAGAATCAAAATTCTTGAAGCAGCAACAAGACGCTTTGCGCACTTCGGAATGGCTAAGACAACGATGTCGGAAATAGCCAAAGATCTTAATTTTTCAAAAGCACTGCTTTATTATTATTTTCCAGATAAGAACAGTTTATACTCTGCTGTTTTTGAATACGTTATTGATAAGATGATCGAAGAGATCGAAGAGGTCATAGATCGAGGGGGCAACTTTGAAGAGATCATGATGTACTCTATTGATATGCGTGTCAAAATTATCAATCAATATTACAATTTGTTTGAATACACCATGAAAATGGTCAAGGAGCTTCCGGATGAACTGGAACGAGTATTCAAAGAATCCTACCTGCGGGAAGTTGAAATTATCGAAAAGATTCTTCAGCTTGGTGTCGATGCACAGGAAATCCATGTAGATGATCTCAATGAGACCGCCCGTATCTTATTATACTCATTGTTTGGTATGCGTATGGGCATCCTCAAGGACATGAAGAATATGCTGTTCCCGACCAAAGAAGAATTCGATCATATTCTCAGTTTGCAGAAGAAAATGATGAAAATCTTCCTGAATGGCCTACGTTATCAGCGAGGTTAATTATCCTTAGACTGTATATGGTTCAAGATCTGCTTAGCATGGATTCGGGAGTTTTCGATAAACCAGAGGTGTGTATTTAAGCCGCCACATACTACTCCTGCCAGATATAAACCTGTTATATTTGTCTCCATCGTTTGTTCGTTATGGCTGGGGATGCAAGGGGCCTGCTGGGGGATAGCAACACCAATCTTTCTTAGAAAATCAAAATTTGGGCGATATCCAGTTAAGGCCAGCACAAAATCGTTGTCCAGCACGACTGTTTCGGTTTCAGTCCGGATAAAAGCTTGAGTTTCGGTAACTGCAGTCAGCTGGCTATTGTAGAAGACGGTGATCTCTCCGGCGGCAATTCTATTTTCGATATCCGGTCTGACCCAGTATTTCACCCGTGGGCTGATTTCGTTACCCCGGATTACCAGGGTAACCTGAGCTCCCTTACGGTAAGTTTCCAGTGCTGCGTCAATGGACGAATTGCTGGCGCCTACCACGATAACCTTTTGTCCGCTATAATAGTGCGGGTCATTGTAATAATGTCTCACTTTGGGTAACTCTTCGCCGGGGATATTAAGCAACATGGGGATATCATAAAAACCGGTCGCGATAATAACCTTTTTGGCAACGTAAACAGCTTTATTGCTCTGAACCTGGAAATCGCCTGCCTCATTTTTTTTGATATCGAGTACTTCCTCGAATAGTTGTGTCTGCAGTTCGAATTTTTGTTGTATGCGTCTATAATATTCCAGAGCTTCGACCCTTCGTGGTTTGGGATTGGTTGTTACAAACGGAATGCCACCTATTTCCAGACGTTCGGAGG
Organism: Sphingobacterium sp. InxBP1; assembly: GCF_026191775.1. Classification (NCBI taxonomy): domain Bacteria; kingdom Pseudomonadati; phylum Bacteroidota; class Sphingobacteriia; order Sphingobacteriales; family Sphingobacteriaceae; genus Sphingobacterium; species Sphingobacterium sp. InxBP1. The sequence continues at coordinate 36,347 of NZ_JAINDX010000036.1, forward strand.
AGGAGAAAAAGGTCATATTTTGGGGGTAGTTGTACAGAGAGTTGACCAGGCAGCCTTTTTCCAGTATAAGATATGTTAGATTGGCCTGTTTGGCTTCCAGTGCACAGGCCAGACCGATGGGGCCGCCGCCAACAATAATAATGTCGTAGCTTGATGCTTTACTTTCGCTCATAAATACAAATTTCGGGAATTTTGAGAATAAATCAACTGTTTACTTTCGCTAATATGGCAGCTTGTTCTGCGGCATTCTTATCGTGTAGATCCTGAACGATCTTATGCAGGTCCTGTGCAATTTTGTATAAAAAATCCAATTGTTCACCCAGGAGCTTTGCATCTACAGAATGGATATCAGTATCTTCAAAGCGATCGTTGGGAATGTCGATATCCATCGGCTCAAATGAACCCGAGGAATCTTCGGAATAGAGCAATTGAATGGACTGATCGAGGCTGGCCAATATTTTTCGTATCATCCTTACATGTTCTTTGTTGAGGTAATTGTTGTCCATCTGGTCCAGGTGGTTCATCAGTGTAACCGAAAACGAGGCGAGGATGTGGTTGAAGATAACGAATTTATTGACTTCCTTGCTGTACTTTTGTCGTTTTTTGGGTTCAGTTAGCATGCGTTGGAATGTGGACCCCATATTGGCGGTCTCCACATAAACAGCTTTGCGAGCTAGCTTATAATCAGTAATTGACGGAGCCTGTCCGGCGATTTCTTTCAGCGCCTGAAAGATGTAATTGTAATTTGCGATCAACAATTTACGCATAGATTCCTTGACCTGCATGCTCTCCCAATTGGGGAAAATGATATAGCTCGAGAGGAACGCGATCATCCCACCAATAAAAGTGTCCAGAATACGTTCCTTGGTTACTTCGAGTGTATTGGAGCTCACGAAGCTGAGCATGATCAGTACATAAGGCGTCATGAACAGAACCGCGACGACATAATTGACCCTAAATAAGCTGTAAGCTGTCAGAAAAAAGAAGACCAGCAGGACAAATAAGATGGTGGGATCCTGTATAGTCAGCAGGATGACTGCTCCGATGAGCCCGCCGATAGTCGTACCAATCAGACGTTGTATGTTTCTTTCTTTGGTGAGGCCAAATCCGGGTTTCAGGATCACCATGATCGTCAGCAAGATCCAATAGACGTTGCTGGTGATGTTGGTGACCTCAAATACATAATACGAAAGTGACATGACGATGGCCATACGGCAAGCATGCCTAAAGATAGTCGACTTCAGCGTGAGGTTTTCGCGAAACTTTTTGAAGTCAATGGCAGAGCTTTGCACAAAGCGTTTGGCGTCGTCAATTTCTTTTCTTTTGACCTCGTCTGGCTGTAGATGTGAATAGCCATATATATTTTTTATCCGGCGGACCAGATCCCGAAGATTGATCAGCACTTTTCGTAAAGCAAAGGTGCTGTACTGATAGTCTTTGTCGAGCTGGTCGATTTTTGCATGCAGACGGCTTAGATCTGCGTCGAAATCGTATAGTGGTCTAGGCTGTACATTGGTGTTGAGCTGGTAGGCCAGATTGTCCAGTTCATTGGTATATTTTAATATAACGTTTTTGAAATCCTCTAAAATGCCTGTGGGCCCGAAGCGTTCACTGATGGTATTGTAGTCGTAATGTGCCGCCATACTCTGCTCGAAGAGGTCGACAATATCGTTGAAGATCAGCGTCAGATAGCGGCCGACCTTAGTGGTGTCTTTGATGGATCTTTTGCTCTGAAACAGCAGATCGCGTACATTCTCCTGGTGCTGATTGACCTCTACCTGTTTATCAATCAGTTTGAGGTAATTTTTATCATTGTCTATTTTGGCATCGTAGAAATTGGCTTTCAGCCGGATATAGTCTGCGACATAACGGATGGTTTCGGCGAGTTCTTGTTCGGCCAGCCTGTACGGACGTGCTTGGGTGATGGATAGGCTGATCGTGATATACCACAGTCCGCCAAGGACGTAAAAGCCGAGGTAGCTGAGTGCATCTGCCAAGGGATAATGGATCTGTACATGGATGAGCATCATTAGTATGCACATGAGCCCCACATTAGCTGCCCGTCCATTGAATACTGCGAACATGGCAAAGATAAAACAGGCCAGGCCAATAAAAATAGCAAGGAGATAAACATTCTGATTGACTATATTGGTCAAAATAAAAGTCAGCGTAGTCAGCAGCGCTCCCGCAAACATACCTTTACGTCTATGGCTAGGTGCTCCCGGAGTATCCGAAAGGCCGACCAGGAGTGCTCCCAACGAAACAATCGTTCCATTGGTAAACTGGCCGATCGTTGCAAAGATAAGGACAGGCACAATGCATCCAATCGTGATTCGCAAGCCATCCGCAAAATACTGACTGTAAAAAAAACTTTTTATTTCCTGTGTCTGTTTCATAATGTATAGCACAAATATACAAGATAACACTATATTAGCCTGTGATTTCTGTATTTGCTGCAAGAATATGCGGAAAATGAAAAATTACTAAAATTCATTAATATGTTTGTAATTTTTGACTATATTTTTTGATTAATTTATATATTTTTGTTTGTTTAAATATAAAATTGCTATATTTGGCCGGTAGGGTAATTTCAGATATATTACGATCAAGAGTCACCTAAACTCTCTTGACCATTTTCAAAGATTTAAATATGAAGCAAAGTAAAAATGAAGCCGTCTTTCAGGACGAAGTATTGACACGCTTTGAGCTTTTCAAAAGTTTATTTTTAACACTGCCCTTTCAGCGTGTTAAGGATACGGGTACTTTATTGCCATTTTTTGCGAAGCAATGTGAAAAAGGTGTGGATCAACATATGACACCTGATGAGATCATAAAGAGTTTTTTTGATCAGCATGAGGAATTTTCATCCGAGGAACAACGTATTGATTTATTGTTTCGCTTTGTTCAGTACATAGAACGTCAGGTTGTTTTGTTTGATGCCATAGAGGATTCGTCGTTTCAGATGGTCGGCCGTGGTGACGATGAGAATGTCTTAGGAGCATTTATCAAGAACGCAGAAGGTAACGGCGACATGCGGCGTAAGATCATTTCAAAGTTAAAGGATTTTTCGGTTCGCCTCGTCTTAACGGCTCACCCTACACAGTTTTATCCTGGGCCTGTACTGGGGATTATCAATGATTTGATCGATGCAATTAAATCCAACGATCTTCATAGTATACACCAGCTTTTGCAGCAACTGGGAAAGACGCCATTTATTAATAAAAATAAGCCGACTCCCGTAGACGAAGCCGCAAGTTTAGCCTGGTTTCTGGAGAACGTGTTCTATAAAGTTGCATCCGAAATACAGTCATTTATTGATGATGAGCTAGATGTGGATACCGAGGAAGTCAGACAGCTGATCGAACTGGGCTTTTGGCCGGGAGGCGACCGTGACGGTAACCCCAACGTAAGCGTTGAAAGTACGAAGAAAGTAGCTGCGCTCTTACGGACAATCTTATTTAGATGTTATTACCGGGATTTCCGTATTGTAAGGCGCCGGATCACGTTCCGTGGGGTCGAAGAGTACATGGAAAATTTACAGACGCTGTTTTATGAAAACAGCTTTAATCCTGTGGAGCAGCCGATAGACGAGACTGACAACATCATTTCGAACTTGAAAGCGATCAAAAATGTTCTGGAAGAACATCACAATGGCCTCTTTGTCGAGATCGTCGATGATCTATTACGTAAGGTGATGACCTTTGGCTGCTTTTTCACCACATTGGACATACGTCAGGATAGCCGTATTTTGCGGGAAGCGACTAATTATCTGATCCAGCACAATCAGGTCGAGACGGGTATGCCTGCAAATTATCTGGAATTGAGTGAGACCGACAAGCAGAAAGCGCTCAAGTTTAAAGAGCTGGACCTTCAGGTCGGCGAAGATGCTGATCCATTGACAAAGGACACGTCGGGTGTAATAAAATTGCTCAAAGATATTCAGCGTTCTGGTTCGGAGCGGGCGGCACAGCGTTTTATCATCAGTAATTGTCAGCAGGCGAGCGATATTCTGGGTTTACGTCAGCTGTTCCTTTGGTCAGGCTGGAAAAAAGATGCGTTGACTATTGACTTCGTCCCTTTGTTTGAGACGGTTGATGATTTGACCAGAGCTGCAGATGTGATGAAGACCTTATACAATAATAAGGAATATAAAGCACACTTAAAGCTGCGGGGAAATAAACAGACGATCATGCTGGGATATTCGGACAGTACCAAAGATGGTGGATATCTGATGGCTAACTGGTCGATCTACCGTGCGAAAATTGAGTTGACAGCAATTTCGCGTGAATACGATGTTGATCTTGTCTTTTTTGACGGTAGGGGTGGACCTCCGGCTCGTGGTGGTGGTAAAACACAGCGCTTCTATGCGTCTATGGGTAAAGAAATAGCCAACGATCACATTCAGTTGACTATTCAGGGGCAGACCATCAGCAGTCAGTACGGATCGCTGGATACTGCGCGCTTTAATATCGAACAATTGCTGCATGCAGGTATTATTTCGGACCTAAAACAACGGGTGGGTGATACGTTGACGAAGCATCAGTGCGAAATTATCGATAAACTGGCGGAGCTGAGCCACCAGAAATTCATGGACCTGCGTACAAATAAATTGTTTTTGCCCTATCTGGAAACGATGTCCCCCCTGAAAGCGCTTTCTTCGATCAATATATCGAGCAGGCCAGTGAAACGTAATTCTGGACGGGAGCTGAGGCTGGAAGATTTGCGTGCCATTAGCTTCGTGACCTCGTGGAGCCAGCTGAAGCAGAATATCCCCGGATTTTATGGTGTGGGAACAGCCTTGCAATGGGCTGAGAAAAACAACCTATGGAAAGATGTGCAACAGCTATACGTATCCTCGGGCTTTTTTCAGACTTTAATCGACAACTGTATGATGTCCATGACCAAATCAAACTTTGATATTACCGCGTATATGAAGGAGGATAAGGTGTATGGTGACTTTTGGAAAAATCTACATACAGAGTATCAGGTTACCAAAGAATACTTGTTGAAGCTCAGTGGAACGTCTCAATTAATGGAAAACTATCCGGTAGATCGCGCGTCGATTTTGGCCAGGGAGAGCATCGTACTGCCATTGCTGGTGATACAACATTACGCCATAAGGGCTCTAAATTCCGATCGCCTGGATGATGCGCAACGGGAAGATTATTCGAAACTGATTGCACGGACTATATTCGGTGTAATCAATGCGGGAAGAAATGTTGCTTAATTTTCGTGACTTTTCGAGGATAGGGTTTCGAAGAATATATATTTTATCTACTTTTGTATAGTTAACAAAATTGATATGAAGATTAATAAGTTATTTGTTGTAGCGGCTTGTGCGAGCACATTATTTGCATCTTGTAGCCAAACAGCTGCAGATAGACAGCGTCAATATGCCAATGCGACATTAGCAGACGGAGATGCGTTTGCGATGATTAAGTTAGTGGGCGAAAACGGAAATTATCTGGTAAACCTTGCGGATGTTGCTGCGAAACAGTCTAGCTCTGCAGAGGTAAAGAACGTAGCTGCCAAAATTAAAGAAGCCTACGCATCGATATTGCCGGAACTAGATGCTTTAGCTAAAGAACTGCACGTCGGAGAATTTGAGCGCGGTGTACCGACGTTTGAGGTGCCAACCTCTATCTCTGGAACTGATAGTACAGCCAGTTTCAATGACAAAGCCTTTTTAGCTACTGTAGTCGAAAAGCAAGGTGAAATCAACGGTAGATTTTCGCGCGAGGAACATAATACAAACACAAAGGTGATCCATATTTCTGAAGAATCACTGAAGAAAGTGGAGGAAATCTATACATTGGCCGGTGGTAAATCCGAAGGCCACGGACACCACTAATTGCGCTGGAGATTTTATATAAAAAAGGAATATTTACTGCAGTAAATATTCCTTTTTTATTTTATTGTCAAATTTTTCTGTTCGGTCAACGTACATCAGCCGTAGCACTATTTAGATCGCATTGTAGCATAGTATGAGTCGGCGAGAATCAGAGAAATCACTTGTTGAACTGTTAAATTAATAATAACTTAACATCGTTGTAATATAGTTTTTAATAACTGTGTTTATTTTAGCATGATTTAATCAAAATATAGAACAAGATAACGTGAGATACGCTGCTATAGATATAGGTTCCAACGCGGTCCGTCTTTTGATCGCTGATATTATTGGCCAGAAGGACCAATTTAATTTTAAAAAAAATACCCTTTTGCGGGTTCCTTTACGTTTGGGTGATGATGCATTTATACATCAGGAAATCTCGCCAAGAAAAGCGGAGAGCCTGATTAAGACCATGAAAGCTTTTCGTGAGCTGATGGATGTGTATCATGTGGAGGATTATATGGCCTGCGCTACTTCGGCGATGCGTGACGCAAAAAATGGTGCCGCAATTGTTGCTGAAGTTGCGAAAAACGGAATCGATATTGATATCATTGAAGGCGCTAAAGAGGCTGAGATCATCTATAACAGTCACTGGGATAATAAAATGGAGAAAGATAAGGTCTATCTTTATATAGATGTGGGTGGAGGCAGCACTGAACTTTCTCTGTTTGCAAATGGCGTATTGGTCAATTCGAGATCTTTTAATCTGGGTACGATCCGGATACTGGATAATCAGGATAAGGCGGAGACCTGGGATGAACTGAAAGAATGGGTGCGGAGTAATACACACATGTATAAACAGGTCATCGGGATAGGGACTGGAGGTAATATCAATAAACTGGCCCGCCTGTCTAATGAGAAATTGGACAAGCCTTTATCTTATGCAAAATTAAAGGCTGTGTATGAGCATCTGTCATCTTTTTCCCTAAAAGAACGTATTATTTTACTTGGGCTGAATGAGGACCGTGCAGACGTGATTATTCCAGCCAGTGAGATCTTCCTGACGATTATGAAGCATGGACGCCTGAAACAAATTCTTGTTCCGCGGGTTGGTTTGGTTGACGGTGTTATTAGAACGCTGATCAATAGGAATTTAGTAAAATAGCAAATAAAAATGCGTTTTTTGCCTTGCAAAAGCCGGAAAAATCTTTACTTTTGTGATACCAAAGGCGAATATGAGCCCAGGTGGCGAAATTGGTAGACGCACCATCTTGAGGGGGTGGCGCTCGTATGGGCGTGGCAGTTCGAATCTGCTCCTGGGCACTGATGAAAAAGGTTAGATCGAAATGAGATCTGACCTTTTTCGTTTGTTGAAAAGTACCTTAAACCTTCCCCTTTCGTGAATTCTATCTTTTGTCTCCTATTTATTTTAGCTTTTACTGTGCGTATGGACATGCTATCACAATTTACTGATGGCCAGTATTTTGATGAAAACTAGAAGTTTTATTCGAGATATGGAGATTATTGCGAAAAATGAGGTATCTTATGCCGAATAACCAACAAAAGATTTGACATGAGACATAGCCACCTTCTAAGATTTATTCTTCTCCTGGTTTTCGCTAACGTGTTGCAGGTAACAGCCCAAGAGCTACCTTGCCAATTTCGCATAGGTCTGATTGCTGATCCGCAATATGCGGACCTCGAAGATCGTGGTGAACGCCGTTATCGGCAGTCACTTCAAAAAATCGAGGAATCTGTGCATGAATTAAACAATCAAGCGGTTGATTTTACTTTTGTGCTTGGAGATCTGGTGGACCAGGGCATCAACGATCTTCCTCGGATTGCGGAGAGGCTTGCAAAGTTAGACTCACCGACGTTCAAGTTATTGGGAAACCACGATTACGTACACACTGAGGACGGAAAAAATCTCTATAAAGTATTTGACATGCCCGCATCGTATTATTCCGTGAATAAGGGAGATTGGGTATTTATTCTGTTAAACACGAATGAAGTTTCGCAATACGCTACAAAGGTGGATACTTACGAACGGATCTACTGGCAGCGGCAGCAGGATAGCCTGAAACGATAAGGTAGGACGAATGCCGCTCTATGGAACGGTGGCGTAGGGCCACAACAATTTGCATGGTTAAAAGGGCAGCTCGATGAAGCGCAAAACGCGAATAAACATATACTCGTCCTGACCCACCATCCGCTTTTTCCGGAAAATGGGCTTGAAGCCTTAAATAATAGAGAACTTCTGGAGCTGATCGCACAGTTTCCAAATGTCAGGGCTGTCCTCTCAGGTCATCACCATGCAGGAAATTTTGGGGTCTATAAAGGAATACCGATGGTTACATTGGAAGGAATGGTAGAGGGAAGAGATAACGCATTTGGGGTTCTGAATTGTTTTCCAGACCGGATTGAAATTCACGGTAAAGGGAGATTGACGAGTCGTGTACTTTGGTTTCCAAGGAAAGCCGACAGGAAGAAATAGCAGCGAACGACAATATCAAAACCATGGGCATTAAAGCATGCGTTTTGATATTGTCATCCTCTTTTGAGAAATCGGCTATCATGGAGTTTCGCAGATTTCTTTTAGGCGCTTTAAAGCATCAGGCCAAGCCTGTTCGAAATAATCTATATATTCCTCGTTCGTGTCAACGTCAACTTTCACTGTCGTCTGGTTACCGAGGTCTATAAAGCTATAATTTTCGAATGCTCCCGCCCAGCTTTCGACAGCGGGGCCTTCGGTCACTTCTTGGCCATTATCCAATATGCCATAGTGTTGGATAGACAAATACTGATTCGGTATATTTTCTGCTATTCTTGCTACCATGCCTTCTTTTTCGCCTTTTTCATTCATGCCGACAAAGTAGATTTTTTCTCCTTTTTCCCAGCTGCCTTCAAAGTCTGAAGTTGGGTTGAAAGCCGCTGTCCATTGTTTATAAGTTTCTTTGGCAAGCATTGTTTTAAAGACATGCTCAGCCGGCGCATCGATTGTGAGCTGATAAGTCAATTTTTTCATCATTTATTGTCTTGGAAAATTAGGGTTTGCTTTTATTTCCTCAATTTGTCTGGTATGCCGCGCACAGTGGGCTGCTATAAACATAAGCCCCTGATACCCATCCACCACACCATTGGGATAATCGTTGATATGGTTGCGCAGATCTGTAACATCCGCTTTTTTAATATAGTCAATTACGGGTTGTCGCGCAGCAAGAAAATCGGTAAGGGCTGTTTTGGTGTCCTTGTAGATACCCGTCGGCTGTAATTCTTTTGGTGCTTGAAACTTGTGAGTTCTGTCGGTTATGCTAGTTTTCAAATGGTCGTCGGTCATTTTTACCTCGGACTTTCTTTCAGGCTGCGGCGCTTTTTCAAGTGCTGACTTGGCCATGTTAAATATCATACGTTCGGACAATACGATATGTTCTAAGCATTGACTGATCGACCACTTATCCGGTGCAGGTTTAAATTGTAACTGGGCCTCGCTAAGTCCAGCCACCTGTTTTTCCAGGTCCGCTGTGGTTTGATTAAAATATTGCAGCAGGGAATCGGTGCCTTCCAGGATCTCCGCATGCGAAAGCCGTGTGGATTGCGGAGCAGGCTGATGCGGATCTGCAGGCAGACCTGCTGTTGTGGACGATAGTAGCACCGCGCCCAAACCAGCCATTGCTATCATTTTGATCATTGAATACATAACATTCTATTTTATCAGTTTATAATTTATTTGTCACTTTACTTTTACAATTATACGTCCTTTTTGTTTTTTTATTCTTTTCATAAGGCAAGAAATCTGGAGTATAAAGTGATCGACATGAACGGATTAACCCACATTTTTTTTATACTTGCGTATGAATAAAGTTAAAAGTATTGTTGTTTTTTGCGCTTCCAGTTTAGGTCATTCCAATGTGTACGCAGAAGAAGCGAAATATTTGGGGCAAACGCTGGTACAAAGGGGCATTCGTCTGGTTTATGGTGGCGGTCGGGTTGGACTGATGGGAACAATCGCTAACGCCGTCTTGGATCAGGGAGGAGAGGTGATCGGAGTAATCCCACATTTTCTAAATTCAAAAGAACGCGAACATACAGGGGTGACCAAATTGATCACCGTCGACAGCATGCATGACCGTAAGCGAATTATGAATGAACATGCAGATGCAGCAATCGCCCTGCCCGGAGGCTTTGGTACCCTTGAAGAACTTTTTGAAATGATTACCTGGGGACAGTTAGGATTGCACCGTAAACCGGTAGGTATATTAAATACAAACGGTTTCTATGATCATTTGATTGATTTCATAGCCCATATGGTCGATGAAGGCCTGCTCAAAAAAGAAAATAGAGACATGCTATTGGTTGGGAATACAATAGCGGAACTATTAGATCAGATGGAACATTATAGTGCGCCTCAGGTGACGAAATGGGTAAATAAGGAACAGATCTAGATATCATTTAGCTTACTTAGGGAGAGTGTCTTTCTATAAATAGCTTCTTATGGTATTGTGAGACTGTCTGCCCGACGGGCTCGCCATCGTTATTACTATTTTTATCCCTTTTCTTATTTACGAAACTTTTAGCCCAATAAGCTGAAGGCCATAGCTGCAATCGGAGCGGCAGGCTCATGGCTGCCTTATAGCTGTATGAGATCGTCCTGCATTTTTTCTATGAGTTGCGTTTTGGTCAAGTTTTTCAACGAAATGGTCAATAAATATTTGCTTAATGTGCTTTATCTTTGAAATGGTATTCGGGTTGGCTTAACCTGTTATACGGCAGATGGGAACTCTGCCCACCTGTTGCTGTAGCACCGTAGCCTCATAATTTTAATCGGCAGAGTAACTACGGTGCCAGCAACAAAAGAGGCCTGATCTACGGATCAGGCCTTCTTAATTTGAGTTTTAATAAGCAAAAATTATAAATTGTTTGCCCGAGCAGTTATTTCGGCGATGTCCAGCACTTGGATTTCGGAATCCTTTTCTTTTATTTTCACACCGTCTTTAAGCATCGTCATACAGAAAGGACATGCTGCAGCAAGTACTTGAGGCTGTACATCTAAGACCTCCTCAATACGCTCGATATTAACATCTTTTTTACCTGGTTCGGGTTCCTTAAACATTTGCCCTCCGCCGGCACCACAGCACAGACCATTGCTTCTACAGCGTTTTAACTCGACCAGCTGAGCATCTAGGCTCTCCAGTACTTTTCTCGGGGCCTCATACACTTCATTTGCTCTCCCCAGATAACACGGATCATGGTAAGTTATTTTCTTCCCTTTGAACATGTTATTGTCAGCGGGCTTTAATTTACCTTCGTTAATCAGGCTTTGTATCAGTTGTGTGTGATGTATAACCTCGTAGTTTCCACCGAGTGCAGGATATTCGTTCTTTAAGGTATTGAAGCAGTGTGGGCAGGCGGTGACGATCTTCTTGATTTGGTAGCCATTCAGCACTTCGATATTCATCATGGCCTGCATCTGGAATAGAAACTCGTTTCCGCTTCTTTTCGCGGGGTCACCTGTGCAGCTTTCTTCGGTCCCGAGGATGGCATAGTTGATTCCCACATGCTGAAGGATACGGCAGATATCGCGCGTTATCCTTTGAGCGCGTTCGTCAAAACTGCCTGCGCATCCAACCCAAAATAGTATATCGGGAGTTTCTCCCTTCGCTAACAGTTCCGCAACTGTCGGAATTTTTAATTCGTTTTCCATCATGACCTAGTTTTGTTGAGTCCAATTCGCGCGGTCCATTTGAGCATATTTCCATGGAGCGCCATTATTCTCAATATTTCCAAACATATTATTAATACTCGCAGGAGCTTGAGATTCTTCCATTACGGCAAAGCGGCGAAGTTCTACGATGATATCCAAAGGATTAATATTGACTGGACATTGTTCGACACAGGCATTACAGCTTGTGCAAGCCCATATCTCCTCCCTGCTGATATAGGAGTCCAGAAGCGATTTACCGTCATCCTGGAAGCTGCCGTTTTTCTTGATATTATTACCGACTTCGGTTAATCTATCCCTGGTATCCATCATTATTTTTCGGGGCGACAGCAGTTTTCCGGTGATGTTAGCTGGGCATGACGAAGTACAGCGTCCACATTCAGTACACGTATAGGCATCCAGTAAACTTTTCCAGGAGAGGTCCTGTACATCTTTGGCACCAAAACGCGCTACGGCATCTGTCGAAGGTGGAGAAAAGCTAGGATCGAGCATGGCTTTAACTTCATTGGTAACAGCATCCATATTGGATAGTTTTCCTTTCGGACCTAAATTTGAAAAGTAGGTATTGGGAAAAGCCAGGACAATGTGCAGGTGCTTTGAATAAGGCAGATAATTCAAGAACGCAAGCACCCCTAAGATATGAAACCACCAACAGCATCTTTCGATCAGGTAGAGGCTTTCGGTGGATGTAGGCAAGTAGGGGAGCAGGTACTGGGTTATGGGAAAGGAGCCTGCCGATTTAAAATGTTCAAAGCCATAAAGCTGTAATTTCTGGTCTGCTGCATTCATTAATAAAAATGCAGTCATCAGAAGGATTTCGGTGATAAGAATGATGTTCGCGTCCGTTTTTGGCCAGTGGTTAAGCTCCTTACTACTCAGACGAGTTACTTTAATTATATTTCTCCGGATCAGGAAAATCAGACATGACAGCAATACGCCGAGAGCAAGCCATTCGAATGAAGCGATCAGGAAATTATAGAAACTTCCTAAAAAAGAGAAAACACGGTGTGTACCGAAAATTCCATCAATGATGATTTCCAGCATCTCTATGTTGATGATCACGAATCCTAGATAAACAAAGAGATGCAAAAGTGCTGGAATGACTCTTTTAAACATTTTTTTTTGACCGAAAGCAACGAGGATCATGGTCTTCCATCGTTCAGCCGGTCTATCCGAACGATCGCTATCCCGACCGAGTCTAATATTGCTATAGATCTGCCGCACATTTTTTATAAAAAGAAATAACGCAGCTACAAAACAAACGACAAATATAATTTGACCTATCATACGCACGGGTATTGGTTATAAACAAATATACTACAAAACAATCTAAGTTTTATTATGCTAACATAATAAAAATATTCAACAAAGTCGTATCCAAAACGAGTCATTGAAAATTTTAGGTTAGCGATAAGGAGAGAGTGGTAAAGACTTCCAGGAATCGGCCGATTCCTGGAAGCGGACAGATGTTAATCTATTTTATGTCAGCAAATGTGTGCTGCAGAATCCTTTCGATTGAGCTTTCAATACGTGCTTTCCCTTCAGCTGTATTGATATCAATACCACAAAAGGTGCTCCCAGTCGATTTAGCTTGCAGAGCCAAGTAATAGATACCACTGACTAACAAAGCTAATGTGGCCCGAATATCCACTTTAGAATTCTCAAATTTGGGATCAACATGTTTAAACAATTCTTCGCCCAGGATTTCGCGTTTATCGGCGATATTCTTCAATGCTTTTGTTTTTTCGCCTAAGCCCCAGTGTATGATCTTTTGTTTAGTCTTATCTTTCAAAAAGGTATTCAATTGGCTTTGAAGCAATTCATTGATGAGATCGACATTGATAGTCTCGGGGTTTGCTATCATTTGATCTAAGATTCCTTTATCGCCAATCAACCAAAAATCTTTTTGCGTTAAGTAAGCTTCGACCAATTGGTCAAGCCCGCCAAAGTAATTCCATATGAGAGCCTTATTCAAGCCGCATTCCAGTGCAATATTAGGTCCATTCAGGGCATGGTATCCTTTTTTTTGAATGACTTTTCCCACTGCGGCGATCATACGTGCTTTAGTGCGTTCCTTGTCCCGGATTGGTCCAGATGTTACCTTTCTTTCTTTTTTGGGGGCATCCTCAGTTACTTTCTTTTTCATCGGAATAATTTGTTTATCCATTACCAGTTTGTTAGCAATGACAGCTTTACTGCCCTAAGCAGCCTATCCGTCTTAGTTTATGCTAATGCGGGGCCATGGCAGTTCCACGTATATCATTTTTAGCAATGAAGTTTCTATGAGTCATCAAGTTCGTTTATTAGTAAACAAAATTGGGCCCATGATGTTTTCATTAAGGTAGAATGTATATTTCTATGGCAATATCCAAATTTTAGCTGGTAAAAGCAAGAAATCGTACAACAGATTTTTTTATTATCACAGACGGCTTTATCTTGATGTCAGGATAGACGGCAGGAAAGGGGGGAGCAGTTTATTCATGGTATCGGAGATAAGCGCGTTACATCTAAAGACATAAAAAAAGGATTATTCAGATGAATAATCCTTTTTTTATGTCTTTAATCAGCCGTTATTTTTTTGCCGGAGCTGTTGGAGCAGCGGTTGCTGATATACCCAGTTTTGATTTCACTGCGGCTGTTAGATCCTCACCACCTTGGAAATAAGGAATGTTTGTGCTAGAGATATCAAATACGTAAGCCATGCCTTTCTCTTTGGATACGGCAGTTACTGCGTCAGCAACTTTTCTATGCACAGGAGCGATCAATTCTTCTTCTTTTTTGTTCAGTTCTTCCTGAGCGGTCTGCTGCGCCGTTTGGATTCGTGTCTGAATATCCTGTAACTCTTGACCTATTTTATTGATTTCAGGATCCACAGTTTCTTTATTGGCTTCGCTTCTATTGCGTAACTTTTCGTTAGCGTCTTTCTGTTTCGTTTGGTAAATAGTAACCATATCCTGAATTTCTTTGGTTTTACCATCGCTCAAGGTTTTCAATTGAGCTTCTGCTGCTTTGAATTCAGGAGTAGATTGGATGATTTCAGCAAAATTGATATGACCAATTTTTTGTTGAGCATTTGCAAATTGAGTTGAGAAAAATACCGCCACTATAGCAACCGCACCTTTTAATAAGTTTTTCATGCTTTTCATTTTAATGTAATAAGCCATCTCCATGGCAATCTTTTAGTGTTCTAATTAATTACTATTTTTTATTAATACTTGTGTCCACAATGATAATAAACTCCTGCTTAGTTTGCAAGACTAGGATTTGGTTTATAGCCTAATTTTGTAATGACTTCATTACTTTTGTTCAATTTGGGATTTGCATAAAGAAAAGTAGTTTCATTTCCCTTATCCATGATGAAATCATAGCCTTGTGCAGCGGCCACTTCCTGGATTGCTTTAGATACACGATCTTGAATCGGTTTAACGAGCTGTACACGTCTCTTAAAGAGCTCGCCTTCAAATCCAAACTTCTGTTTTTGGTAGTCTTTTACCTCTTTTTCCCGTGTGACAATTTCATCTTCACGGCGGCGACGCATATCTTCGTTTAATAAAGCTTGATCCTTCTGATACGCCTGATATAACTTTTCGATTTCAGCATATTTTTGGTCGACTTCTTCCTGCCACTGTTTGGAAAGGTCATCCAGCTGTTTTTGTGCGGTTGTATACTCAGGGATATGTTTCAAGATATATTCTGAATCAACATAAGCAAGCTGCTGAGCAAATGTTGCTGTAGCACTGACGACCACAAAAACTATAACTAACAATATTTTTTTCATATTTCCTGTAAGTTTTATAGACTACAATTTTTTATTTAACATTAATTTACCTTATGACAATAACGAACCTTAAAAGTTTAATCCGAGAAAATTGTTATATGTAAATTTATCGCTCAAAAATAAGAAAAAAGAAACAATCTGATAGATATTTCTCGGGTTTAACACTATTTAACTTGTCGGTGCCTGTTTGCTGTTTTTTTGCCAAGATCTTGTGTGCACACCGCAGTTTCCTTTTTGGTACCTTAAAAATATACTAAACGAAAATAGCTCTTCACGAATCGCGAAGAGCTATCCTTAACCTATTATGTCTGCTGATGAGCGGGTAATTATCTTAGAAACCGCCCATATTCTGCATGATGCTAAATGTAAAGTTCTGTTTCCAGGTACTGCTCGGAACTCCCGGAATAGGATCAAAAGCGTGTCCATAATCAATACCTAGCATACCGAAGATAGGCAAGAAAATACGGGCGCCAACACCAGCTGAACGACGTACTTTAAATGGATTGAATTCGGCAAATTTGTTCCATGTGTTACCAGCTTCAGCAAATGCCAGTACATATACGGTTGCCTGATCATTTAACATGACTGGATGGCGCAGCTCCATCTGATATTTCGTATAAATTGGGCTACCGGAGTTTCTTGCGATATTGACATTTTGGGTACCTTCTGGAATAATTATACCATTGGCATATCCCCGCAACGCAATGATTTCCGAACCTTGCAGGTAATCAAACCCTTGCATGCCGTCGCCCCCTACTTTGAAACGTTCAAATGTGGATATCTCTGTTTTGCTGGAATACTTGCCTAAGAATCCAAATTGAGCCTGGGCTTTAAATACGAGTTTACCTGCAATTTTGGCATACCATTGTGAGTCAAATTTCCATTTGTGATATTCCGTCCAACGGTAACGTTCTTGCGGTGAACCGTTTTTGTAATCAACGTTGTTGAATAAGGAATATGGTGGCGTTAGCTGTACGGAGAATTTGATGTTAGATCCTGAAGTAGGATAAATCGGCGCGTCGATCGAGTTACGGCTGAATTCCTGTGTCAGGTTGATGTTGTACGCTGTACCGTTATCGAACAAGAAATAGTTTCCATAATTCTGCAGCTTATAGCGCTGGAACGACAGCGATGTATTGGCTTGAAACCAGTTATCAGGCCACTGCAATCGTTTTCCCAGGGTGGCCGTAATACCAGTCATCCAGATACGGTTTAGCTCGGAGTCTTTTACGATCTGTTCTCCTGTATAATAGTTGAATCCACCATAGGACGAACTCGAAGTATAAGCGCTTAAACCAAAATAAATTGGCTTTTTCCCGCCTAACCACGGCTCTGAAAAGGAAAAGCTGTAAGATTGATATCGTTTACCTGAGGTCTGGCCACGGACACTTAATTTCTGGCCATCGCCCCGAGGCAACGGTTTCCAAGAGCTCTTGTCAAAGAAATTGCTCGTCGAAAAGTTGTTAAACGTCAAACCTAGAGTCCCGATGATTTGTCCGGCGCCATATCCTCCTGAAAGTTCGACCTGGTCAGAAGGTTTTTCCGTTACATTATATACAATGTCTACTGTTCCTTCGGCGTAATTTAGATTCGTTGGTACTGGATTTGTTTTTTGTTCATCAAAATTTCCCAATTGGGCAATTTCACGAACACTTCGCATAATTTGCTCTTTTGAAAATTTTTGTCCGGGTTTCGTGTAAATGGAACGTAATACAACGCGGTCATTGGTGACGTCGTTACCCTTGACAATCACATTATTGATTGTATATTGTGCACCCTCGTATACTCGTAAATTGAGGTCGATGGTATCGTTATATACGCGTGTCTGCTCTGGATCTACCGAAAACGTCAGATAACCATCGTTCATGTATATGGATGATATGTCATCACTGTTTTTTGTGGGACCCATTAATTTGGCAGTCAGTTTCTCCTCAGAGAAAACATCACCACGTTTGATGCCTAATATCTTGTTCAGTAAGGTGTCGGAATATTTGGCATTTCCTGTCCAGACAATGTTACCTACATAGTATTTAGGGCCTTCGTAGATGTCGAAATTAACCAATACATTTTTTTCTCCATCGCGGATGACCGTATCTTTTATGATTTCGGCATCACGATAACCTTTGGCCGCCATTTTTTTGATCAGGTTTTCTTTACCTTCTTTATATTTTTCTTCTTTGAACTTACCTGGACCAAAAATGCGGTACCACATTTTTTGTTTAATTGGCTTGGCCATTTTACGCAATTCCTTTTGTGAGAAATGCTCGTTGCCGGTAAACGTTATTTTTTTGACCCTTACTTTGTGTTTTTTGTCTACATCAGCAATCAGGATTTCGTTGTTGGCCTGAGCCGAATCTTTAACTGTCCGTAGTTTAATCTCAGGATACAAATAAGCCTTTTCTTTTAGAAAACGTTGTATCGTAGCTCGGGTTGTATTCATCAAATTTTCGTTGACAATCTTACCTGTATTGCTATTTAAACGTTTGCGGACCTCTTCGGTCTGGCTTTTGCTAAGTCCGTTGATGTCGATGCGGGTCAAACGGGGACGTTCAACTACGCGTATTGTCAAAAAGATGTTTTCACCTTCTATTTTGTCAGCCCATAATTCCACATTATCAAACAGTCCCTGGGCCATCATATCTTTGACAACTTTTGCAGTTGCTTCGCTTGGCACTTCCAAATATTGACCTACAGACAATTTGGATATGGTAATCAATACATTTTTATCCAAAAATTGTGTTCCAGTCACATCAACGGCACTAATTACGTAGTTTTTAGGGTTGAGATAACTGATTTTTTCGGGGTCATTTAGGTTGAACGCACCATTTTCCTGTCCGTAGACAAGTTGCATTGATGAGAGACCAAAAAATAGTATTACGGGTAGTATACGCTTCATTTATCAATAATTATTGGCGCTAAAGTACACCAATGAGTTGTTAATTTTTGTTAATTAAGAAAATTTAACCAGCTTGTTTTTATCAAATCAGTTGACAAATTTAATAAAATCATTTATAACTGTTCGCTAGTTTTTCCAAACCTTCTTTCGCGCTGTTGGTATTCGACAATAGATTGGAACAGATCTTCCTTTGTAAACTCCGGCCACATTTTGTCCAGGAAGCATAACTCGGAATAAGCAATTTGCCAAAGCAGAAAATTACTTATCCGCAGTTCGCCACTAGTGCGGATCAATAAATCGGGATCGGGAATGTTCCGTGTATACAAATTGGCTGAAAACATATCATCGTTTATATCTTCAGGGTTTATTTCTCCAGCTTTAACTTTCGCTGCCAAGGTCCGTGCAGCATCGACCATCTCTTGGCGTGAACTATAGCTCAAGGCAAGGGTTAGCGTACATGTTGTATTGTCTTTTGTCGCTTCTATTGTTTCCTGTAATTTTTTTTGCGCATTTGTGGGCAGCTTGCTGATATCGCCGATTGCATTTAGTCTGACGCCATTTTCCTGAAACGTTTTTATTTCCTTTTTCAGGGAAGAAACCAGGAGCTCCATGAGGGCTACGACTTCAAGTTTTGGCCGGTTCCAGTTTTCAGCTGAGAAAGCGTAGAGTGTTAGATATTTGATATTGGCCTGAACACATCCCTCCAGTGCTTCTCTGACGGCTTTCACTCCGTTCTGATGACCGAATACACGGAGTTTGCCCTTTTGTTTTGCCCAACGACCATTACCATCCATAATGATGGCGATATGTTGAGGTAATTTGATGTTATCAATTTGATCTAAAAAGCTCATTGTTGCTATTTTCAATAATTACCACCTCACCCAATTAGAGCTCAGTGTATGTTGACCAGATATCGGTCTTTGTATTTAAAGCCAAACGACATTGTGTACTTGGTACGGTATCGCTTGATCATTACTCCCGGAGCTTGCCGATAGATGTTTTATCCAATTTCAGTTATTTCTTCAAATATCGATTTTTAATCGGAAAATCAGAAGTGGAATATGTATAAAGATTAGTAATTCCTGACGTCGATCCCCCAGAGCAGTTTCTCCCTCAGTGTACTGAAAAAGCTCTCGTTGGGGAGGCGGATCAGGTTGATGGTAAACGGTGCCTGTTGGATGGTCAATGTTACAGATGTGTCAAT
This sequence comes from Sphingobacterium sp. InxBP1, assembly GCF_026191775.1. NCBI lineage: Bacteria > Pseudomonadati > Bacteroidota > Sphingobacteriia > Sphingobacteriales > Sphingobacteriaceae > Sphingobacterium > Sphingobacterium sp. InxBP1. The sequence continues at coordinate 55,774 of NZ_JAINDX010000036.1, forward strand.
GGATTCGTTTTTGGAATCGCAGCTAAGTATATACTGGTTGCTTCGGCTTTCTATTTCCAGTTCGAGCGTAAACTGGTTGGATATAACGATCGGCCTGACGTTCAGGTTATGTGGAGAGATCGGTGTGATGACAAAGTTTCCACTTTCGGGCATGATAATGGGGCCGCCACAACTTAGCGAGTAGGCTGTAGATCCCGTAGGTGTGGCGATAATCAGCCCGTCTGCCCAGTAGGAGTTGAGTAGTTCTCCGTTAATTCTCGCGTTGACAGTGATCATTGCCGAACTGTCGTACCGAAACACAGTGATGTCATTAAGTGCATAGTGGTTGCCCTGGAATAGATTGACCTGTTTAGATTCCACAGATAGAAGCACCCTTTTTTGGATATCATAACGATGATTGATGATATCAGCTATGGCGTGTTCAAAATCATTTTTATTGATCGATGCCAGGAAACCCAATCGGCCAAAATTTATTCCAGCAATTGGGATCCCCGAATCTTTGATTAGGGAAACGGCAGAAAGCATGGTGCCATCACCGCCGAGGCTAAGCATAATATCGATATTGTCTTTAATTTCCTCGTACCTACAATAGGTGGGAAACTCAAAGCCACATTCAAACTGCGTAGTCAAGAACTTATAAAAAGGCTCGTACACCCATATGTCAACGTTTTGGGTAACGAGATATCCAAATAAGTGCTTCACATGTGCTATAACGGAGGGCTGAAACTCGCGTCCATATATCGCAATTCTCATATTTTCTGAATTTATTTGGGCAAAGATGAGAAAAAAACTAATCTTAACTAATTAAATGTTGATGTAATTCATAAGCTGCTGGTAACGTTCTGCTGTGTCATCAAATGCAGCGATGGTATTATGTGTCTCCAAAATTATATAGTTGTGCCGCAAGAAAGAATTTAGTAAGGCGTTGATATTGGATTTGTCTACTTTCAGGGTCACTTCGATGGAGTCATTTTCCAGATTTATTTTTGTAGCACAATTTAAAATTCTGCAGTTATCGCTCTCGACCAAATGTGCGATCTGAGATAGGGAGAAATCATGTAAGCCGATAGCCAGTACGATAATTGCGCCAGACTCATTTTGCGACTGGATCAGCGAGATTGCCTTTAAAATGTCCAATTGGGTACAAACGCCAATATATTTGTTGTCTTGGTCTAAAATAGGTACTAAGGAACTATTGTACACGGTACTCATCACCAGTGCATCGTAAGGGTGCTGATTAAATTTGAGCTGAATAGGGGCTGTGTTAATTTTAATAGACGCAAGAGGCGCTTGTTCGTCGTCTGCATCCAGGAGAGCAGATTCATTGATTAACCCAATATATTCGTTTCCGTTTAAAACGACCAACTCTTTGCAAAGCATGTCCTGTAGCTTTTCTAATGCCTGATGTATGGAATCAGCCTGTTGGATACTGAAATCTGCGTTTGAAAGAAATTGACCTATTAACATATCCAAACTTAATAAAAAAAACAATGTGAAGCGAAATTTTTGTCGATCAGTTTAGCGATGCATAGACAGAGGCAGCCGTCTGCAGGGAGAACGGCAGCTTGTAATCACATTATTGCAATTAACTGCGATTTTAATATTTAAAATTGTACTTTTATTGCTATTCTGTTAGTATTTTTGTCAGCTATTTGATGTAAGCTTGCAAGTAGGCTTATGAAAGACAAAATGTATTTTAGTCAGAGATTAGATTCATGATTACAACTGAGAACAAAAAATTTATTGATATACGCGAAGTAATCCATAAAAAAAATCCGAAACTGGCGAAATGGATTCCGTCTTTCTTGCTCAACTATCTGAAGAAAACAATTCATGAGGATGAGATAAACGATATTATGACACGTTTTGCTGATCTGCAGGGACTTGATTTTGTAGACGCACTTATTGAGGATCTGGATGTGAAAGTAAATCTTTACGGAGCTGAAAACATACCTGTTACCGACCCTGTCATTTTCGCCTCCAATCATCCTCTGGGAGGCTTGGATGGTATTGCTTTCATGCATGCAATCGGCAAGTATAGACGCGATGTGAAATTTTTGGTCAACGACATCTTGTTAAATATTGGTAATTTAAGACCGCTGTTTGTAGGGGTGAACAAATTGGGAACACAGGGGAAACAGGCCATTTCGGCCATTGAAGAAGCATACGGTGCGGATGACGCCCTCCTGGTATTTCCTGCGGGTCTGGTTTCAAGGAAGCAGAAAGGGGGGCATATTGAGGACCTGGAATGGAAAAAAAGCTTCATCAGTAAAGCAAAAAAGTATAAAAAAGATATCGTTCCGGTGCTTATAGACGGCAAAAACTCTAAGTTTTTTTATAATTTTGCAAGGCTCAGACAAAAATTAGGTCTTAAGGTAAACATTGAAATGTTATATTTACCTGATGAAATGTTTGCCCAACGTGGGCATACCGTCAATATTATAATAGGAAAAAGAATCCCTTATACAGCGTTTGATCAATCAAAAAACGAAAAGACTTGGGCTGAAGAAGTGAAAAGAAGGGTTTATGGACTAGCTCAAGAAAAATAGAATTTATGCAAGAAATTATACCTCCAGTTGATAGAGAACTATTGAAAACGGAACTGAATAAGGAAGTTTTCTTACGATATACCAACAATGGAAATAACGAGATATATTTGATCAACTATCATAATTCGCCCAATGTCATGCGTGAAATTGGACGATTACGGGAATTGACTTTCCGCGGAGCAGGGGGAGGTACGGGGTTATCCATCGATATTGATGAAAATGATACCTGTGAAGATTGCTATGATCAGCTGATTGCCTGGAATCCGGAAGACGAGGAGGTGGTCGCAGGCTATCGGGTCATTAAATGTGCTGAAGCTGGCGCAGTAAATGGTGTGCCCAATTTATCCACAGCCCACTATTTCCAGTTTTCCGACCAGTTTACAAAAGATTATCTACCGTATACGATTGAGCTCGGCCGCTCTTTTGTACAACCAAGATACCAGCCTGCAATTGATAATAGGAAGGGCATTTTCTCTCTGGATAATTTATGGGATGGGTTAGGAGCGCTTGTGATGCTCAACCCGGAGATCAAATATCTTTTTGGAAAAGTAACCATGTATCCGCATTATAATAAAGATGCAAAGGATATGTTGCTTTATTTCATGGATTACTATTTTCCCGATCACGATAAGCTGGTCGTCCCGTTGCCGGAGTTGGAAATTAGGAATGATTACGATCGCTTTATCGGCACTTTTGATGGGTTAGACTATAAGGAGGGGTATAAAGTACTCAATAGCCACGTGAGGGCGCTGGGAGAGAATATTCCACCATTGATAAATACGTATATGAATTTGTCCCCAACGATGAAATCATTTGGCACTGCCCGAAATAATGAGTTTGGTACGGTTGAGGAAAAAGGAATTCTGATCGTTATTGATGATGTTTACCCCGTGAAGAAGGAAAGGCATATGAATACTTTTGAACGGGACCGTGAATATGGGCACCGGAAGCCGAAACGCGGTTAAGAAGATAAAATAAAAAAGGGATTCAGCCTTAGCTGAATCCCTTTTTTATTTTATTAAGGCATATAGCGCGAATGCCAGGATTGCACCAATTAGTGGTCCCAGTACGGGGATCCAGGCGTAAGACCAATCCGAGCTCCCTTTTCCCTTTATGGGCCACACCGTATGGAATAAACGGGGGCCAAGATCGCGGGCAGGGTTAATTGCATATCCAGTTGTTCCGCCGAGGGACAGGCCTATTGCCCATACGAGGAAGGCCACTGGAATTGCTCCGAGAGATCCCATGCCAATGGGTTCATTTTTCCCATTGATGCTGACATCCTGTCCCGTGATAAAAAAGATGACAAAAATCAGGACAAATGTCCCGATGATTTCGCTGGCCAGATTAGTAGATACATTTCGGATATTTGGGATTGTGGCAAAAACACCTAGTTTTGTTGTTGGATCGGAAGTCGCATCAAAATGATCTTTGTGCATGATATAGGTCAATAAGGCCCCACAGAATCCGCCGCTGATCTGTGCGAGGATATATCCGGGTACTTCAGTCCAGGAAACTCCGTGGTTGAGCGCTACTGCAACAGTGACTGCCGGGTTCAGGTGGGCTCCTGTGTAAGGACCTGCGAATACGACACCTATATATACCGCCAGTGCCCAGCCGGTCGTGATCACGATCCACCCGCCGTTTTCACCTTTTGTGCCCTTTAAAATTACGTTTGCGACCACACCATTGCCCAAAAGCAAAAGGAGGGCGGTGCCAATAAATTCTGCTAAATAATGGTTCATAAGTATTGGTTAGTTTTCTGTCCAGAATTGTAATGCCTTTATGCCTTTAGTCCACTGTTTGATAATCTGTCTGGTCTGCTCTTCCTGTTCTTTTTCAGGTTCGAAAACACGGTCCTGGGCCCAGAATTTCGAGATCTCGTCTTCATTTTTCCAGAAACCGACGGCCAGGCCGGCAAGATAAGCTGCGCCCAGTGCGGTGGTTTCGGTGATTTTGGGTCTTACGACCTGGCTATTTAGCACGTTGGCCTGGATCTGCATCAGCAAGTTATTGGCCGTGGCTCCCCCATCTACGCGTAGTTCCTTAATCGGTATGCCGCTGTCGGCTTCCATGGCTTTTAAGACATCTCTGGTCTGTAGAGAGATTGCTTCCAAGGATGCTCTGGCGATATGTCCGTTTGATGTCGCACGTGTTAGACCAAACAAGGTACCCTGTGCCCGGGCATTCCAGTATGGGGCGCCAAGACCCGCAAATGTTGGGATAAAGGTAACTCCGCCATTGTCTTTTTCCGAAAGTGCCAATTGTTCCACATCGGCAGACCTGTTAATCACATTGAGGTTGTCACGCAGCCACTGTACCAATGCGCCTCCAATAAATATACTGCCTTCCAGTGCATACTCCGTTTTTCCGTTGATCTTCCAGGCTACTGTTGTCAATAAATTGTTTTTGGACATGATGGGTTTATCTCCGATATTCATTAACATGAAGCAACCGGTGCCGTAGGTGTTTTTAACCATTCCCTTTTCTATGCACTGCTGACCAAATAGCGCTGCCTGCTGGTCGCCCGCAATTCCCGCAATTTTGACCTTATGGGCGAAGATTGTTGTTCGCGATTCCCCATAGATTTCACTGCTTTCTTTTACCTGAGGGAGCATTGTTGCAGGGATCTCAAATAAGTCAAGCAGTTCAGCATCCCAATCCATGGTATGTATATTGAACAAGAGGGAGCGGGAGGCATTGGTAACATCAGTGATATGCACATCCCCGCGCGTAAGATTCCACACAAGCCAGGTGTCGATGGTGCCACAAATCAATTCGCCGTTAGTCGCCTTTTCTCTTGCCCCTTCCACATTGTCGAGGATCCATTTGATTTTAGTTGCTGAAAAATACGGATCAAGGATTAGCCCTGTTTTTTCCTGGATCATTTTGTGCTTGCCGGACAGACGTAATTCGTCACAATAGTCGGCCGTGCGTTTGTCCTGCCATACAATGGCGTTATAAACTGGTATACCACTTTCTTTTTCCCACACAACGACAGTCTCACGTTGGTTGGTAATACCTATTGCCGCAATATTTTTGCCATTGAGTCCTGCTTTGGTTGTGGCTTCGGCGGTTACCCCTGCCTGGGTTGACCAGATCTCGTGCGGATCATGTTCTACCCATCCTGGTTTTGGGAAGATTTGTGTAAATTCTTTTTGGGCGACGGAAACGATATTTCTATCTCTGTCAAATATAATGGCTCTGGAGCTTGTTGTGCCTTGATCCATGGCCAAAATGTACTGTTGTTCCATAATTGATTACTGCTGGTTATTTCGAACTAGTTTAAGATATAATTTTTTGCAACGTTTTGGAAACTTTCTATTTGTTTTTTTTGCCAGTTTTCATCCTTTCCAAGTTCCTCGGCAAGTATTCTGGCAACCTCCGGAGCAGCATCAATGGCTGCCCTGGCGTCGAGGAATAAGAGGCGGACTCTTCGAGATAATACATCTTCCACTGTTCTGGCCAATTCATTCCGCACAGCCCACACGACTTCCGCTTTTTTAAATTCGAGCGGTTCCACTAGTTTTTCGTTCCAGATTGGATTTTCTTTCGCGAGGGCGTTTATAGCGTCTTGGTCGGACCCGTATATGTACATATGATTGCTTCGGTCGGAAGTCGGCATAGCACTATAGATTTTTTTTGTAGCTGATGTACTTTCTTTTTTTGGCAAGCAGCCGATTTTGATCGCCTTGTCCACGGTATCCTGCCCCATGCGGCGGAATGTGGTCCATTTTCCACCCGTTAATGTCAGCAGTTTAGAGTCGCTGACGATAACTTTATGACTCCGGGAGATTTCTTTGGTTTTGTTCGAATTGTCTGTCGGCGCTGCCAGTGGCCTAAGACCAGCGAACACAGCGAGTGCATCCTGTCGTGTTGGCTGTTTGGTGAGGTATCGCCCAGCAGTTTTGAGGATGAAGTCTATTTCTTGCTCCAAGGCTACGGGCTCAAGGCTATGCTCATCAATCGGTGTATCTGTTGTGCCGACGATGACGCGGTTGTGCCATGGAACTAGAAAGAGCACTCTGCCATCATCGGTCTTTGGGATCATGATCGCATCGTCGCCGGGAAGAAAGGATTTGTCAAAAACAAGATGAACCCCCTGGCTGGGCCTGACGAGTTGCTTGGCTTCCGGTCTATCCATTTTTAGAATGTCGTCGACGAAGATTCCGGTAGCGTTAATCACTGCTTTCCCTTTGATGGTGAAGTTCTCGCCAGTTTCCGTATTTTGTGCGACAACACCGTTCACCAGCCCCAAGTCTGATTTTGTCAGATCCGTCACTTTGATATAATTAAGTATAACGCCACCCATCTGAATGCAGGTTTGAGCTATATTTACTGCCAGACGGGCATCGTCGAATTGGCCGTCCTGATAGACAACTCCTCCATATAGACCTTTTGTTCTTACGGTGCTGATTCTCCGTCTGGTTTCCTCTTTGCTGATATGTGTAGATTTTCCGAGGCTCAATTTACCGGCCAGAAAATCATAAATTTTCATTCCGATGGTGTAAAAAGGGCCGTCAAACCAGCTGTAGTTGGGAATGATAAAGGATTGATTTTTGACCAGATGTGGTGCGTTCTGTTGCAGCAACCCTCTTTCATGGAGCGCTTCTCTAACGAGGGCGATGTCACCTTGTGCCAGATAGCGTACACCTCCGTGAACAAGTTTGGTCGCTTTACTTGAGGTGCCTTTTGCGAAATCAACTTGTTCCAGTAATAACGTTCTGAAGCCCCGGCTCAGCGCGTCTAGGGCGACGCCTAAGCCACTTGCTCCGCCGCCGATGACAACAACATCCCATTCACTGGAGCCTTTTATCTTTTCTAGTAATCTCGATCTGTTGAATTCTTCATGTTTCATTTTATTTCGTTTTTGGTTTTTTGAAAACCTCTTTTTTCCTATAGCTGTATTCGCTAATGACTAAGTTATAGTTTATTTATGAGAAAATAAAGGATTTTGATTAAAATTGTCTGCATAGCGAATGTTTGTTTTTGTTATTTTTTGTTTTGATATTATGCTTGTATTTGTGTGATTTTTCTTCATTATCGTGCGTTTCTTTATTTTAAGGAAGTACTAATTTGATCGATTTTACCTGTACGCTCACATTTTTCATGCTGAATTATCCATAATGTTAACCAACATGAGGGCCATATGTTTGGTATTCGGACAACGATTTTGTATTTTTAATAAATAATTATATAACGAATCGCACGATGAAAAGAATTAAATTACTATTCCTTGGTCTGTCATTCCTTACAGGTGGACGATTGCTGCATACAGATAAGGCATTGGCTCAGGAGCATGCAAAAGTTCAGGAGGAGTTTGTGAAACCATATAACCCCCAGGCGGACGCACAAAAAGATATCGATGAGTTGCTGCAACGTGCAAAAAAAGAGCATAAAAATATCATTATCCAAGCGGGGGGGAATTGGTGTGTCTGGTGCTTGCGATTTAACGACTACATTCATAAAACGGCTAAGGTCGATGAGTTACTTCGGCGCCGTTTTCTGTATTATCATCTCAACTATTCAAAAGAGAATAAAAATGAAGCTGTTTTTCAAAAATATGCGCCTGAAGGTAATAAACTAGGTTATCCTTTCTTTATTGTACTGGATAAAAATGGAAATACATTACATGTGCAGGAAAGCGGTAGCTTGGAAAAAGGAAAGAGTTATGACGAGGATAAAGTGCTAAAATTTTTTAATGCCTGGGTAGCGAAATAATAAAAAAAACACTTGTCATCAACAAGTGTTTTTTTTATTATTTCGCTAAAGCTTAAGTTATTGGTATCCGAGTAATTTCATGACCTGTTTGGAGTTCTGCTCTTCGCCAAAAACTTCATAATTGAATGTTTCATCCCGGTTGCGACGGACCAATACATGTTTTGGAGAGGGGAGTAGACAATGATGTATACCGCCATATCCACTCAGTACATCCTGGTAAGCACCGGTATGGAAGAAGCCCAGATATTGTACTTTACGGGTTTTTGGCATAAATACCGAGTTCATATGGGCTTCCTGATTGTAGTAATCCTGTCCATCGCAGGTAATTCCGCCCAGATTGACACGTTCGTATTCGGAGTCCCAATTATTGATAGGCAATAAGATATACTTTTGGTTTAGGGCCCATACATCAGGGAGGTTGGTGATGAAAGATCCATCAATCATAAACCAGCGCTCGCGGTCATTCTGTTGTTTGCGTCCCAAAACTTTGTAAAGAATACCCGATGCTTCGGCTACGGTATACTTGCCGAATTCGGTAATAATGTCGGGTTCCATGACATCATGGTGTGCGCAGATCTGCTTGATGCGGTTAACGATCTCGTTGACCATATATTCGTAGTCGAAATCATGTACCAACGAATCCTTGAAAGGCATACCGCCACCAATATCAAGTGTATCGAGGTCTGGGTTTACTTTTTTGAACTTGCAGTATAGAGTCACATATTTTTCCAGTTCATTCCAATAATACGGAGTATCAGAAATACCCGAATTGATAAAGAAATGGAGCAGTTTCACTTTGAAATTAGGATTATCAACGATTTTATTATTATAAAAATCAATGACGTCCTCCTGCCGTATTCCCAGTCTTGAGGTATAGAATTGTGAATCTGGCTGTTCTTCAGAAGCAACACGGATTCCTAACGCGCAAGGTTCATCGAGTTCGATCTCATCATCATAAAGGTTAAACTCTTCTTTGTTGTCCAGTACCGGTATAATGTTTTTATACCCATCATGGATCATATCAATAATGTACTGCTTATATTGATAAGTTTTGAATCCATTACAGATTACCGTAATATCTTTTGTTACAGTGCCCTGTCTTTCCAATGAATCAATCATAGGCATGTCAAATGCAGATGAAGTTTCGAGATGGATATCATTTTTCAGCGCTTCTTCTACGATATGCTTGAAATGAGACGATTTGGTACAATAACAATACTTATAGGTTCCGCGATAATCGTGTTTCAGGATTGCGGTCTGAAAAAGGATTTTAGCTTGCTGAATTTTTTTGCTGACGATAGGCAAATAAGTAAAACGTAATGGCGTGCCGTACGTTTCTATCATTTCCATTAAATTCAAATCATGGAAATACAATTCGTCGTCGATGATTTCGAATCCGTCCTGCGGAAAACCAACACTTAAGTCAAGAAATTCCTGATAGCTCTGCATTTTTTATTATTTTTGCAAAGATATACTTTAATGGTGAATACCTAAATAAGGAATGTTATTTATTTCCAATTCACTATCAGGAAGTTGTAAAATTTACAAAATCGTTAAATGGCAAATTCTATTCAAAAGCGACTTGTTGAAGTCACTGTACAGGCAGTTAAAGAGCTTTATCATGCAGATATTTTAGAAAATCAATTGGCTTTGCAAGCTACCCGCAAGGAGTTTGAAGGGCAGATTACAATCGTAACTTTTCCAGTAACACGCTTTTCGAAATTGTCGCCCGAGCAGACTGGCAAGGAGATCGGTGCTTTTCTGCAGCAACATATTGCCGAAATATCGGACTTCAATGTAATCAAGGGCTTTTTGAATATTGTACTTTCGGATGCTTATTGGATTTCTCTCCTGAATGAAAAGATTGCCGCTCGGGATTTTGGTACATTTCCGTCGAATGGCAAAAAGTTGATGGTGGAATATTCTTCACCCAATACAAACAAACCTTTACATTTGGGACATATCCGTAATAACTTATTAGGCTATTCTGTTGCTGAAATTCTCAAAGCTTATGGTTATGAGGTTGTTAAAGCGAATTTAGTGAACGACAGGGGGATACATATCTGTAAATCCATGCTCGCTTGGCAGAAATTTGGTACTGGCGAGACTCCTGAATCTACCGGATTGAAAGGAGACCATCTGGTCGGCAAATATTATGTAATATTTGATAAGGAATATAAAAAGGAAATTGACAGCTTGAGGGCTACAGGCCAATCTGAGGAAGAAGCTAAGAAAAATGCACCTCTCATGAAAGAAGCCCAGGCTATGCTTCAAAAATGGGAAGCTGGTGATGAGGAAGTTATTACGCTCTGGCGGACGATGAACGGCTGGGTATATGCTGGATTTGAGAGGACTTATAAACAACTGGGGGTCGATTTCGATAAGTACTATTACGAATCGGATACTTATCTTCTGGGGAAAGACATCATTCAGGAGGGATTGGATAAAGGTGTGTTCTTCAAAAAAGACGATCATTCTGTCTGGATCGATCTGACAGATGAAGGACTGGATCAGAAATTGGTGCTCCGCGGAGACGGCACCTCGGTCTATATCACCCAGGATTTGGGTACAGCACAGCTTAAATACGATGAATTTAAGATGGATGAATCCATTTATGTTGTAGGCAATGAGCAAGACTACCATTTCAAGGTGTTATTTCTGATTCTAAAAAAACTAGGCAAGACCTGGGCAGATGGTTTATTTCATCTCTCTTATGGTATGGTGGATCTGCCTTCAGGCAAAATGAAATCGCGGGAAGGGACCGTTGTGGATGCCGATGATCTAATGGCTGAGATGGTCAGAACTGCGCAGGAACGCACCGAAGAGTTGGGCAAGACCGAGGGATTGCCTGAAGATGCGAAGGCAGAATTATACAACACAATCGGTATGGGGGCCTTAAAGTATTTTCTATTGAAAGTGGATCCCAAAAAGCGGCTATTGTTTGATCCCAATGAGTCGGTGGATTTTCAGGGGCATACCGGACCCTTTATTCAGTACACGCATGCGCGTATCAAGTCTGTCCTGAGCAAAGCCGAATTTGAATCCGGTCATTCCCTGGCGGCAGTGTCATCCATTTCTTCCTACGAAAGGGATCTCATTCAACAACTGGGCGTATTTCCCGAGGTCATTGAGGCGTCAGCGCAAGAGTTTAGCCCGGCACAGCTGGCAAACTATATCTATGAAGTTGCCAAGTTATATAATAAATTCTATCATGAGGAGAGCATTTTAAAAGCCGAAGACAACGAAGTCAAGAATTTTAGATTGCATTTGTCATCTGCAGCAGCGAAGGTTATTGCCAGAGGTATGGCTTTATTGGGGATTGATGTACCCGAAAGAATGTAAGCGATGAGAAAGATCCGTGTAGGTTTGATCGGTTTCGGTATCTCCGGACAGGTATTTCATGCGCCTGTCATGCGTGCTGTTGCAACACTTGAACTCGTTAAAGTGACTGCCCGGAAAGCCGAGCAGCAGGCTCTGCTCAAAGAGCGTTTTCCCCAGGTAGAGATTGCACTCTCTGCAGACGAGATTTTGGGAGACGAAGCCATTGATTTGGTGGTGGTGGCGACTTCCAACGATATGCATTATCCTCTTGCCAAGCGGGCCTTGGAATCGGGCAAGCATGTTGTTGTTGAGAAGCCCTTTACCAATACTGTGGCGCAGGCAGACGAATTGATTGCTCTGGCGAAGGAAAGGAATCTGGTCCTTGCGCCGTATCACAATCTACGGTTTAACTCGGATTACCGTACCGTCGAGAAAATTGTTCGAGGAGGCCGCCTGGGGCGGATTGTCAATCTCGAGGCCCGGTTTGACCGTTTTCGAAATTATTTACGGCCGAATGCCTGGCGTGAGGAAAACTTGCCCGGCTCAGGAATTTTTTATGATTTGGCGCCGCATCTTATTGATCAGACTCTGCAGTTGTTTGGTAAGCCGCAGGCTGTTTTCTGCGATTTGGCAATACAGCGCGATTACGCGAAGACAATAGATAATTTTGACTGTATTTTATATTATGATAACCTTCGGGTATCGTTAAAAGGGTCCATGCTAGCGAAGGAGCCTACACCGCGTTACCGTCTATTTGGCCTCAACGGCAACTTCGTAAAACACGGTGTAGATCCGCAGGAAGCTTTATTACGAGCGGGTCAATTTCCGGATGAGGATCCAAATTGGGGGGAAGAAGATCCCAGTATTTATGGAACACTCCATATCGTCGAAGAAGGAAAGGACGTGTTGGAGGTGGTCCGGTCGGAACGCGGATCTTATCCGGAATTTTATCAGAATGTAGCAGATACTATTTTAGGAAACGCTGCTTTGATGGCGAGTCCCGAGCAAGCCAGGGATGTGATCCGGATTATCGAATTGGGGTATCAAAGCCAATTGGAGCGAAAAGTAATTTCGGCCGAGGGACAGTTGATTGCTTATTAAAACGTGATGGCAAACATGTATGACGCAATTATTATCGGCGGTGGTGCCTGCGGCCTGATGTGTGCTGCACAGGCTGGGTTGTTGGGTAAGAAAACACTGTTGCTGGAGCGTAATGATAAGGTGGGAGCAAAGATATTGATATCTGGTGGTGGACGATGTAATTATACCAATATAGAGACTACCATTCGCAATTTTATTTCTGAAAATCCTGAATTTTTACATAGTGTATTCCAACAATGGACGGTCGAAGACACCATTAACTTTTTTGAGCGTTATGGTATTAAAGGGAAGGAGAAAACACTAGGGCAGCTCTTCCCGGAAACAGATAAAGCCAAAGATATTGTTGGTGTGTTTACCCACATACTTTACAGTACAGGCCAGGATATCGCATTGAACACCCTTGTTCGTTCGGTTATAAAAGATGGGGTGGGATTTGTCATCACTGCAGAAGATCGTCGGGGTATGGCACAGTACCGGGCGAAAAAAGTGGTTGTCGCTTCAGGAGGACTACCCGTTCAAAAATTAGGAGCTTCGGACTTTGGTCTGCGTATAGCAAAACAATTTGGTCTGGATGTAGTACAGACTGCACCGGCTCTGGTGCCCCTCAGCATTACCGGTAAAGATGCCGATTGGTATGCAGCCTTGGCTGGAAATACCGTCTTTTCGAGAGTGTCGATCGGTACGATTGCTTTCGAAGAGAATATATTGTTTACACATTGGGGATTAAGTGGGCCTGCCATTCTTCAGATATCCAGTTATTGGCGGCCCGGAAATGAGATCAGGATCAACCTGCTTCCACAATTCAATCTCGAGGAAGTTATTAAAGCAGAACGACAAAAGGGTGGACGGCGGCTGGTATCGCAATTGTTGCATGATTATTTCAGCCGAAAGCTTGTTGATGCGTTTGGCAAATTCATCGATTTAGACATCAAGATAGCTTCCCTGAGCAAGGCGGATGCCAAACATATCACCGATACGGTCCATTGTTTCAAGGTTAAGCCTGCTGGAGATAGGGGGTACGATAAGGCAGAGGTTATGCGTGGAGGCGTTTCAACGGCAGAATTGTACGGCAAGACTTTGGAGGCAAGGAAAATTCCCGGACTTTATTTTGGCGGTGAAACGGTCGACATTACGGGATGGCTGGGCGGTTATAATTTCCAGTGGGCCTGGGCTAGTGGCTATGTTATTGCCCAGGATCTGTAGCTCAGTATAGCAGGCTTTTTGTTATTTAAGGGTAACATAATCCAGCGGTTTTTTCTGTTATCCATTCACGAACCTTTTTTTTGGAACTATCCGTTACGATGGTGTACTGCATCCTGTTTTTCTGGTTCATTGATGTATAATTTTGCCGCAGCAGACAAGCGCTGTCTTATGCGGGTTTGTAGATTTCTGGGAGCAAGTACGGTGATTGTTTCCCCGAATCCCAGGATCTCTCTTTCCAATTCAAAGTTAATCACGACATCGATTCGGATTAAAAGCGAACCGTCTTCCTTTCGGTTCAGAATCTGCTGTGATGGATGCAGTGGCTTCGTTTCAACATAAGGTGCATTCTTCGCGTTGATGTGTAGTATGACGCGTTGCCCCCGATCTTTTTGCGACTTGGTGACCCCAATGGTGTCGGAGAAATAGCGTTCAAAGTCCACCCCGATATATTCAATGTATGCACTTTTTCCCATTTCTTCTATTCCGCAGATCCGGTCCAGCGCAAGGGTCATCAGGCCTTGACTTTTCCTGTGGTGTCCAATGAGGAACCAGCGGTTGCGATATTCTTTCAGTAGGTAAGGGGAGAATATCAAATCCTGTTTCCGTATGGCTTTAAAGGACTGATAAGTGATGAGCAGGGGTGTCTTTTCACGTATGGCATGGTGAAGTGGACTGATGAAAGACAAGCCTTTCAAGAGCTTGTTGCTTTCCATCTGTATAATGGATGGTTGATTATCTCTTCGGGTATGTATGCTATTTTCCAGACGGGCGATGATATCGCTCATTTCATCGAAGCTCGAAAAGCCACTGACGTGCTTCAGTACTTCGACGGCTTCTTTCATTTTTTGCATATCCCCCGTAGAAATAGGTGAGTTGCTAATACTGTAATCAGGGTCTTCATAGGTGTAAAACTTGCGGTGTGTAACGATAATGGGTGCATTGTAGCCCAATTTGTTGCTCCGCATCAATTGGATATCCCCCTGGATCGTTCGTTTACTTATACCGTTCTTGATTCCCTCGAACTCATAAAGAGCATCGGAGACCTTTTCCATTAGATCTTCTAATGTCCATTTTCTATGCCTCATTCGCAGACAATTGTCGATTATTTTATAACGGATCAGCGCAAGTTTATTGAGTGCCATCTCTTTATTGACTTAAGTTGGGATGAAAATACAAAACTTTTGTGCATGCTGTGAGGGAATTTTAACGAAATGCCATGCGCACTGCTGTAGATGTGCTGAAATTGCAAAGAAATTGATGTTTTCCGAAGTAAAATAATTACTTTTGCGCAGAAGCAAACTGGTTCTATCGCTGCTCTTTCGGGAGGAGAGGAAAGTCCGGGCAACATAGAGCGACACGCTTCCTAACGGGAAGGATGTTATGGATATAACAGACAGAAAGTGCCACAGAAAATATACCGCTTTTCGGAGTAAGGGTGAAAACGTAAGGTAAGAGCTTACGGTCTTATATGGTGACATATATTACGGTAAACCTCGTGTGTTGAAAGACCAAATAGGTTACGAAATGCGAAGGCTGCTCGTCTTCTTTCAATTTATTGGAATTCGTAATGGGTAGGTTGATTGAGTTTGTCAGTGATGGCAAACCTAGATAAATGATAGAAATTCCACTTCGGTGGTCTACAGAACCCGGCTTACAAGGTTTGCTTCTTTTTCGCTAATTGCTAAAAAAACCTTATATTGATTCCCATAATTGAAAATAGCATAATGCTGAATTTATGAGTACAATTTTAATCATTGATGATGAACGCGCCATCAGAAGTTCTCTACGTGATATCTTGGAATACGAAGATTACACGATTTTAGACGTTGACAATGGTCGCGACGGATTAGATATTTTAAAAAAGGAAAAAGTTGACTTAGTTCTTTGTGACATAAAGATGAATGCGATGGACGGCATGGAAGTCCTTGCAGAAGCACATCAGAGCAGTCCGGATATTCCTTTTATCATGATTTCGGGACATGGGACCATAGAAACCGCAGTGGAAGCGGCAAAGAAGGGGGCTTTTGATTTTTTGGAGAAGCCATTGGATCTGAACAGATTGCTCATCACGGTCCGAAATGCGCTGGATAAGAGTTCGCTGGTGACGGAGACCAAAGTACTTAAACGTAAGGTCAGCAGTTCGAAAACGAAGGACATTTTGGGAGAATCGGGTGCGATCAAGCGTATCAAGGAAACTATAGACCGGGTCGCTCCAACAGAAGCAAGAGTATTGATTACAGGGGCCAATGGTTCAGGAAAAGAACTTGTGGCTCGCTGGCTTCATGAAAAATCAAACCGTGCGCAAGGCCCTCTGGTCGAAGTCAACTGTGCTGCGATTCCTTCTGAACTGATCGAATCAGAGCTTTTTGGGCATGAAAAAGGATCCTTCACATCGGCTATCAAACAGCGTATAGGTAAATTTGAACAGGCGAATGGCGGTACACTCTTTTTAGATGAAATCGGCGATATGAGCCTTTCTGCTCAAGCCAAAGTGCTACGTGCTTTACAGGAACATAAAATCACGCGCGTTGGTGGCGACAAGGAAATCGATGTCAATGTACGCGTCGTTGCGGCAACGAATAAAGATCTACTGAAAGAAATTGAAGAAGGCAACTTCAGAATGGACTTATACCACCGTCTTTCCGTAATCTTGATTCATGTACCTTCTTTGGTGGAGCGGACGGAGGATATTCCCTTGCTTTCAACGAGTTTTTGTGAGGAGATATGTATGGAGTATGGCATTCCGGTCAAAGAAATTACTGCCGCTGCAATGAAAGAATTGAGCCAGTTACCATGGACCGGAAATATCCGTGAACTGCGGAATATGATTGAAAGATTGATCATCCTAAGTGATAGATCCATTACGGATAAAGATGTCGTCGCATTTGCCAATCCTTCCCGCGAACCCGTGAATGGAATTGCCCATGAAAAAGGGATCATTAACTATGGTTTGGATATGGATTCATTTGATTCGTTTCAAGATTACAAGGACCACGCTGAAAAAGAGTTCATAAAATATAAGCTGGAAAAAAATAACTGGAATGTTTCTAAGACAGCAGATGACCTGGACATACAGCGCAGCCATTTGTATAGCAAAATTGAAAAATTCGGTTTAAAGAGAGATTAAAAAAGTAAGGGCCCCCAAGCAGGCCCTCACTTTTTAATGTTATATCGCAACAGCGCTTTGGCTAATAGTATACTATATAGCCGTTGACTAGCGTTTTATCGTAGTATTGATTTTACATTAGCAACTGTAATTTCAGTATAGTTCTGGATGTATATATCACTAGGAGGAAGCTCGTCTCTCTTGTGTGTAGAAAGTACCGCGACTACTTTCATTCCGGCATTCTGAGCCGCTGTGATGCCTGAAAAGGAATCTTCGAATACAATACACTGCTTAATGGGGATTCCCAGATTTTCTGCCGATTTCAAATAAACTTCGGGATGAGGTTTGTGTAATTTTACATCCTCACTACTCAATGTCGAAGAAAATAACGAACGGATATTAAGCTCGTCCAGAATTAGATCCATGTTCTCTTTCGGAGCGGAGGTCGCCACAGCAAGTTTGAATCCGCTATCTTTTAACTGGCCCAGAAACTCAATGAGACCTTTTATAGGGGCTACATGGTCTTTATAAATCACCCTGAACAGTTGCTCTTTTTCAAATTCGAGCGTACGTAGCTCTTCCGGGGAAATTGGGCGTTTAAAAAAATGCTGCATAATATAGCTGTTGTGCTTGCCATACATATGCTGCTCAAACTCTTCTTCGGTTGCCTGCTCAATATTATGGTTTTTAAAGAAAGCTCTAAAAGCTTCTGCATGAAAGGGATTTGTGTGACTGATCACACCATCCATGTCAAAAATAGCGGCATATCGGCTAAAATCTTTAGTTTCTTCGTTTAAATGCATATAATCAAATTTTTGTACTAATAAAATTAGCAAACTTAAACAAATTTTGTGTACGTTTGTGTGGTATTGTTTTGTGAATGTTTTATAAAACCTATGGCTACTATAACCCCAACTATTTTACAAAACAATCAGCGACAGGATGGCAAATGGCTGGTTGTTTTCCGATTGACGCATAAGCGAAAATCAGTGTATATTAAAACGTCCCATTACATCACCGCAAGTCAGCTGGGCAAAGATAACACTATTAAGCAGAAGTTCGTAATTGACTACCTTTCCGCGGATATCCGTGATCTTCAGAATAAGATCAGCCTACTGGGTCTAAAGGCAGAAACGTATACCGCGGCCCAGCTTAAAGATATCCTTACGGCCGATTCAAAAGAACTGGATTTCATGGGGTATCTCGACGAAGCATTTGAGGAAATAAAGAGAACCCGAAAACCAAATACCTGGAGTACGTATCGCTCGACTATAAATCACTTGAAGGACTTCCAGAAGGGTAGGCCCCTGATGTCAAACAGCATAACATCCAAGTATATTAAATCATTTATGGAATATTTGCAGAAGCCTAAGGAAATTGTCCGGTATGTGGGGGCCTACAAGGCTAACAGAACCGTTACCGATGGTCGTATTAAGTCCGATAATTCGCTATACACGATCTATTTCCGGTTCCGTAAATTATTCGAGATGTTCAAAGAAAAACACAATGATTATGATCTTGGAATAATACGGATATCTCATGATCCTTTTTCGCGAGTAGATCCGCCGAAGATGGCGGCTACCAAGAAACGCTCGTTAACTGTAGAAGATATCCGAAAGATCAGAGATTACCAGCCTGTGTCATGGGGTGAGACAGTGGGGAAAAATATATTCATGATCATATTCATGATGTGTGGCGTAAACGTAGTGGACCTCACGGCCAATTTAAATAAAGCTAATGGCCGGCTGAACTATAACCGGTCCAAGGTAGAGGGCAGGCGCAAGGACAACGGGTTTATCAGCGTCAAAATTCCCAAGGAAGCGGAGCCCTACGTATGCTGGTACCTATCGGTGAAACAACGGTGGTCTAATACAAAGAACTTGGTACTGTCCACCAATAAGGGGCTAAAGAGCCTTGCAAAAAAGCTAGGAATAGATGAAGATATAAGTACATATTACGCGCGTCACAGTTTCGCAACAATAGCCCGTAACGACTGTAAAATACATAAAGAGGACGTCGCTATTGCACTAAACCATACTGACCGAGATACCAGCACAACGGATATATACATTACCCCAGACTGGTCGATAGTCGATAGAGTGCAGAAGGCAGTAATTGACAAATTGAACGAAGATCAGAAACTTTAGGCTAAAAAATGTAGTAAAACAGTTTGAAAATACTAATTATATTGGTATATTTGATCATTCATAATTTAGGTTTATAATTGGTTAGTTTAAGGCCCGACACCTCCCAAGTGATCGGGCTTTTTGATAATTAATTTTTGTTGTATTCAAATTTTAATTTATATTAGCATAGAATTAACCATGTGAATCAGTGTTTCTAAATATCAAAACAGAATTTACTGACTTGATCCAGCAAGTGCTTGACAAGTTTGGAATATATTTTGCTACCTTTGTTGTAGGTATAGTTGCCGGCATTTTATTAAAACAATTCGTTACCGACAGAGGTTATAAGTTACAAGTAGAAGCTCGCATTAAAGATAAGGATGAGTATATCCAGAGCTTGAAACAAATAGTGCATGAAAGAGCCAAAGGAATAGTTGTTGACGCAAAAAGTGAGGGCTATTTCAAAAAATTGGTTAAATTTTTCAAAAGGAGTGCATAATGAACATTTTACTTACATTTCTTTCTTTATGTCTTTTGGGCGCTGCCCTTTATAAGACAATAAAGATCCAAAGAATGGAACTGCTTCGACGGAAACTTGTTTCTAATTATGACAAGATTGAATTGTATATTTTGAAAAACAAAAGGTATCTATCGAAAGAAGATCTACTATTCTTAAACGTCAATAAAAATATTGCAGTCAATCCTAAATTCCTTGATATTGAAGTAATGATTGCAATACAAAGAAAGATGAAGAAAAACAAAGTTAAAGTTGATTCATCTTGGTATCCAAAGTACATTGAAAGCAATGGAGAGGATTTAAAGAAATTAATGGATGATTATTATAAGAACCAAATTCAAATCACATTTTTATCAGCAATAAAAATTAAGTATATATGTAAGTTTTTGATTTTCCAAGCTAAACATTCACTAAGTCAGACTAAGATTAGCGTAAATGAAATATTAAAGAACAAGATAAAGAATACATTATATTCAAATAAATCAATACCGGAAATCGGTTTGTGTTGATAACAAATAAAATAAATAGAAAGCCCCTTCTGAAAAGTTGGGGCTTTTCTTTTGCTAAAAAAACTGACAAATTTTGATATAATCTTTAGTATATTTGGGTAAATCAATACGTAATTAAAATGCTGAAATTATTAACAATTCAAAATGAAGGACAAAAGAGATTCAATAATATTATATTGGTGTCCTCAATTAAATCGTTTTTGGAAGTGGAAGACGGGAATGATAATTTCCTGTTTACCCAGATTAAATTATTAGATGGGACAACTTTAAGAGTAAAGGAGACAGTTGACCAAATACATACCATATTAACAGGTACGGATGAGGATGCTGTTGGGGTGTTAACCATTTGGCTGGAAGAGGATGGGAGTATACCTCAGGATGTGGTAGGTCTATTCGCATAGTCGTAAATTAAGATAGGGTATGGAGCTGCAGTAATGTGGCTCTTTTTTTTGCTCATAACTTTAGCTATTTGAATTTTGAATGCTAAAAATAAATAATTATTTTAGCACATATTTAGCTTTATTTTAGCATAATGGCAGGGAGACCGGAAACGTGGGTAGGAGAAAAAAAAGAGCTGGCTTTTGAACAGGTCATAAACAGAATATGTGATGGCGAAAGCTTAAGGGCTATTCTTCAGTACGCTAATCGAGATTTATTACCATCAGTTGCTGTTTTTCTTAAATGGATTAGTGAGGATAAAGAATTAGAGAAGCAGTACGCGCGCGCGATGGAAATCCGTGCGGAAATAATGTTTGATGAAATCATTGAGATATCAGACGAATCAAATCCTGATTTAGATATAACAGATGATGGTAAGCTCAGAGTTGTTGGCGAAGCTATTCAGCGTAGTAGATTAAAGATTGATGCCCGAAAATGGGCGTTAAGTAAAATGAACCCTAAGAAGTATGGGGAAAAGACCGAAATAGATCACAAGTCATCAGATGGATCTATGGCTACGCAACCAACCAAAATAGTATTTACAAGTGGTAGTAGGGGAGATGGAAGAGGAAGTTCAGGATCTAAGGATAAGTGATCGTTATGAGCCAGTTTTTCAATGGTTTGATGCGCCGGATGACGACCCACTTTACAAGGTTGATACTGTCGTTATAACCGGTGGTCGTAACAGCCAAAAATCATTTGCCATAGGGACAGCAACATGTATTGCGGCCAAGGATTATTCAAGGTCTGTACTATACACTCGGTATACCATGGCAACCACAGAAGACTCAATTATCCCCGAGTTCAAAGAGAAGATTGACCTTCTTAATTGTGGGCCGGCCTTTGAGGTCCTAAAGGACAGGGTGAATACCGTAGACGGGAAAGCCAAGATCGTGTTTAAGGGTATAAAGACATCCTCAGGTAACCAAACAGCATCTCTTAAATCGCTAAAGGGGTTTTCTGTTTTTGTACTTGAAGAGGCGGAAGAAATGCCAGACTTCAAGCAGTGGGACAAGATAAAGAAGTCCATCAGGGCCGAGAAGAGGAACCTTAATATACTAATCTTGAATCCGGCGACCAAGGAGCATTGGATTTACAAAGAGTTCTTTGAAGAAAGAGGGGTAGAGGAAGGGTTTAATGGTATTGTAGGCAACATTCTTTATATCCATTCCACCTACTTGGATATGGAGCGGGAGCATATAGCTGACAACCTATGGGAAGAGTTCGAAGAGGCTAGAGAAGCGTATGAGGAAACCAAATCGCTGACAGAGGATGAGTTAATAAAATTAGAGGTTGCCAAGCCTCGTTTGGTGAAGCTATCGCGTTATTACAAGCACTCGGTATTAGGGGGGTGGCTCAACAATGCAGAGGGTGTTGTATTTACCAACTGGCGATACGGGGAATTCGAAGAGGTTGCGCCGAGTGTGTGGGGTCAAGACTTTGGATTTAGTACCGATCCTACAACCCTTGTAAGAACATCAATCGACAAGAAGCGCAAAAGACTGTATGTTAAGCTGTATGTCTACAAGCCTAAGCTAAAAACCAGTGAGATATATGACTTGAATAGTGAGCATGCCAAAGGCGCCTTGATATATGCTGATAGTGCTGAACCTAGACTTATTTCTGAACTTAAGGGATTAGGGTGTAATATTAAGGAAACAATAAAGGGGCAGGGTAGTGTGACTGCCGGTATTGCGATAATGCAGGATTTTAACGAAATAATCGTGGACAGAGAAAGTATAGAGCTGGGCCGCGAGTTTAACAATTACGTGTGGCACGATAAGAAGAGTAAAATACCGGTTGATGCTTACAACCATGCTATTGATGCTATTCGTTATGCTGTGTATCCACAGTATTACAAGAAGAAAAGGGAAATTTATAACAACTAAAATAGTGGTGTATGGGATTGTGGGACAGATTATTTAAAAAGAAAGGTTATACACCAAGCGGATACGGTGTATTTACTCCAGTCATGAGTATTGGCCGGGATATAATGGATCTACTCAAAGGTGGCAAGTCTGGGTTACTTGAAGAGGCAATGTTTAATTCAGCCAATATATTCAGTGTAGTCCGCGTAATTGTAGATAAGGCAAAACCATGCCCGTGGTTATTGTATGAGGTAAAGGATGAACAAAAGCAGGCTTATTACCTAAACTACCGGCAAAAGGCCGAATTTGCTCATAAAGCAAAGGAATTTAAGGTTAAATCATTGAATGAGGTGCAATCAAGCCCTATACTCGATCTATTAAACAAGCCGAATAACTTTCAAACAGCCATGCAGTTCAGGGAAGACCTGTTTGGTTTCTACAACACCCTTGGAGAGTGTATGATATATGCTGACATTCCTGTTTTAGGCAGAAACGCAGGTAAACCTCAAGCGTTGTATTCATTGCCGCCTCACTTAGTAGAGCCTATTTATTCAGGCGACTTCCGTAACCCGATAAAGCACTATGTTTTCTATTTTGATGGCAGTCCAATCGAAATTGCCCCACATAGGATTTGTCACATCAAGAAATGGAATCCTATGTACAATTATGCTGGCGACGGTTTACATGCTGTTGCTCCTATCGAGGTAGCTCGAAACCTTATTAACAGAGAGAAGGCAAACCAGAAGGCGCAAACGAGAGCATATATCAACGGAGGTAGAGCATTTTTGATCAGTGCGGAACAACCGGCCGGAAATGAGGAAACAATGAGTCAGGATCAACTGGACATAATCAATGACCGGATAAAAGAGAAGCTGCAGGGGCCAGAGAATTATATGAATATCCAGGCGACATCTGCATCCGTAAAAGTTCATAACATTGGAGATAGTGTGGCTGACTTAAAACTCATCGAAGCCGATAAAGAAGATCTTAGAAAAGTTTGTATGATATTCAATGTTGACCCATTGCTGGTGGGTATTAAGGATGGTGCTAAGTATGATAGTTCAGAAGTGGCTCATAAATCATTGGTTACTCAGAACGTTATGCCTCAACATAATGATATTACGGAGTCATTAAATTACTGGCTTGTGCCAATGATGACTAAAGGCGATAATCGAAAGTACTTCTTAGAGGCTGACAGCGAGTTTTATCCGGAACTTCAACCAGATGCTAAGCTTATGAGGGAAATTTATGGCAACGGGCATTTTACCACTAATGAGTTTAGAGGCATAATAGGTTGGGATGCTCATCCGGACAAGGTTGCCGACATAATGTTGCTGCCAAGTAATCTTAAACAAACAAGTACGGAGATTAATATGCAACAGACAAGCCAACAATCAAGTGGATTAAATGAGTCGGAAACACCTGCTGGCAATAGTAAAACATAGTATGCTAAAATATTAAGCAAATTTATGCTAAAATAATTTTGAAATTTAGCAAAAGCTATTTATCTTAGCAGAAGAATGTTCATTAATAGTTTGGTTTAGTGAGGTTGGTTAGTGGTCAGGGGATGACAAATTGATTAAGGGTAAGATAGAGGTGTGTGTTTGATTACGTGTTGTTGGTTCTATCTTGCCCTTTTTCTGTAAAGTGAGAGTGATTATGCTGGGTATGTTAACAAAAGGGATTTCCCAAGGTTTTAAAGATGTAGATGTTAAGCAAGGTATCGTAACCGGATATTTTGCTCATTTTGGTTCAAAGGACAGCGATGGGGATATCATTGTTCAAGGGGCATTTTCCAAATCTATTCGAGAGAATGGGCCAAAGTCGAAGAACCCACGTATCAAACATTTACTTGATCACAACAAAAAGAATGCTGTTGCTACTATCCTGGAGCTTAAAGAGGATTCATTTGGATTGTACTATGAATCTAAAGCAGGAAGACACACCGCTGGCCGTGATTTCTTACTTATGGTTGAGGATGGTATCATTACCGAACACTCACATGGGTATATCACGATTAACGAGCAGCAAAAATCAGATGCTAATTACATTTATGAAAATATGCTATTGGAAGGGTCAAGCCTTCAGTTCTGGGGGGCAAACTCAAACACACCTGTTACCGGTGTTAAATCAGCAGATGACCTATTTCAAACCATTTCAATGCTAGAGAAAGCTGTAAGGAATGGTAAATACACAGACGAAACATTTATTCAATTAACTGAACGTATCAAGTCACTTTATGACCTTATGCAGCCGGGAAAATCCACTGAAAAGGAAGTCGAGCCGACGGTCTACAGCGCAGTTATAGCAGGATTATAAAAGCAATTTTTCACAGAAAAGATAAGTGAGATGGACGAGAAAGAAAAAGAAGCATTAGAAAAAGTGAAAGCTGCACAGAAAGAGGCGGCAGAGGAAGCTACAAAAGGTTTCAAAGCGCAGTTAGATGAGGCAGAAAAGAAGGCCAAATCAGCCGAAGATCGCGCAGAAAAAGCAGAAAATAAGGTAAAAGAACTTGAAGGTAGTCAAGAGGAAATGCAAAAACACTTAGATCAATTAGATCTCAAGTTGCAAAATGGTGGCGGATCAGGTAAAGGAGAGTCTTTAGAGAAAATGTTAGAGAAATCTAAGGATGCTATTGCAGCGGTCAAATCTGGTGAGCGAGGCGGATTTCAAAACGTTGTTTCGTTTGAAAAGGCTGCCACTGATATCACTGTAACGGGATTTCAAGGTGACGCGTCGGCATATGTGCCGGCCCCAGTTATTGAGCCTGGGTTAAACCAAGCGCCCCGTATTGATTACAATATCATGAACTATGCTGATACGCAGAGCACGTCAAGCCCAGTTATCGTTTGGATCAACAAAGTAAATGAGGAAGGTCATGCTTTGTTTATTGGTGAAGGTGACTTAAAGCCTTTGCGTTCTTTTGGTATTGCGAAAGAAACATCTAACGCTAAAAAGATTGCAGTTCGTTTCCGCGTTTCTACCGAAGCATTGGATGATGTCCCATTCTTGGCATCTGAAATCCGTAAAGATGGAATTATGGAGGTTGACGAGCAGACAGCTGCTAAGTTACTGACTGGTACAGGCACTGGGGATGAACCTAAAGGTCTTACTTTGTATGCAGTTCCTTACTCTTTAACAACCATAAAAGGAGAAGATCCCGACCGTTATGGTGCAATTCGAGCGGCTATTGCACAAGTTAGATCCATGAAGTTCAGAGCCAATGCGGCATTCATCAACCCGATCGATGCAGCTAATATGGATCTTAAAAAAGCAGGGACAGGAAACGGTCAGTACGTTTTACCTCCATTCACAACCGCAGACGGGCAGCGGATAGGTGCAACAGCTATTGTAGAATCCGACGAGATTCCTGTAGGTAAAGTTCTGGTTGGGGATATGACTCGTTTCCATATCCGTATGTACAAAGGAAAGCAAGTACAAATCGGTTTAGATGGCGATGACTTCTCCCATAACATGCGTACCGTCCTAGTTGAGCAGCGTTTACATGCTTATGTAAAATCAGTTGACCAAGGCGCGTTTGTTTATGATGATTTTGCGAACATCATCGCAGCTTTAACGCCAGCTCCTTAATCGGAGTTGGCTATTTATTCACTCTAATTTTATTCAATCATGGCAGATAAAAAAGAAGAAAAGGTAGTAGACCTTACAAAGAAGGTGACAGTAGAAGCAACAAAAGATTTCCCCGGACGAGAAGAGGGGGAAAAGTTCGAAGTATCAGCTTTATTGGTGGATAGCTTCAAGAAGAAGAAGTTTATCAAATAGACTTAGCAATATGGTACAAGTTAGGGGTTCGATTCCCCTAATTGCTACAAAGAAATGACTATGATCAGAAAGTTTATTAAAAAGAATATTAAGCCGTTAGAAGGTGTAGAGCTAACGCAGTTAAATAGAAAACAGGTTTTAGAATGGCTTTCAGGCAATGGTAAAGAAGGGCCAGATGGTTCGATATTCTTGAAAACTCCCGAATCAGGCGAAGGAACTCAAATTGTCCATACCGGTAAGTTTATCCTCAAGGGATACACAGAACAGTTAGGGTGGCACTTTTGGCCTGTTGATGAAAGTTATATGGCTGAAAATTATGATGAATATCCAGTAAAAGTTGTAAGAAATGTACAAGTTTAAAGCAAAAGTATTGATCAGTAAGAAACCAACATGTAACTGTGGAGGGTTTTATCATCCAGGGGATGTGTTTACTGAAACAAACGAGCAAAAGGCTAAGAGATATATAGCTAAAGATTGGGTTGATGTATTGGAATCGCCGGTTGCTGAAAAAGAGGAAAAGCAAGTTCGAAAAACCAAAGAGTATAAAGGGTAATGCTAAACATTGAGATATTAGAGGTTATTGGTGCTGAGCCTGTCACGTTATCTGAGGCAAAGAGATATTGTAAAGTAGATGATGATTATACCGAAGAGGATAGCTTGATTACTGAGCTTATTTCCTCTGCGCGGTCATCCATAGAACAATGGGCCAATATATCTTTAGTTGAAAAGCGTATCAAGGTGTATTCTGACACTACTAAAACACTTTGGCTTCCATGTTCACCGGTTATTGAGATTGAAGGTGTGGTTGACAATGAAGGCCATCCAATACCATTTGATCAGACAATTAAGTTTAAGGTTCGCATCGAGCAGGCAGGAGGTTATTTTATTACATACAGGGCAGGATTTAAGCCATTGCCAACCGACCTTAAAATTGCCGTACTAAAACAGGTAGCTACTGATTTCGACAATCGGGAAAACTTTATTATCAATAGCAATAATCAGCAGCAAAGCGGTACCAATCTAGCTAACTCAACGAAGAACTATGTCAAACCTTATTCGCGTAACCTATGGCTTTAAATACACAAATAGGGAGACGAAGGCAGATTATCCTTATCAAGAGGTTGGAGATAATACCTGATGAAGGTGGAGGCTCTGACAGCACACTGGTGGATTACTGGAAGACATGGGCCGAAGTTAAAGAAGTCCGAGCCACACGGGTAGCAGAGAGCTATCAGGATAGACTTAAAAAGGTTTTCTCCGTAAAAATCCGGTATCGAAAAGATAAGGTAGTGTCCAGCGACATGCGTATAGTGATAAAAGGCAAAGAATATGCTATTGATGGGAATGAAAATATTGACGAGAGAGACGGTTACATTGAAATAATAGCAGTTGCAAGTAAGGTATGATTGAGAACGGGAGCGAATATTTGGTATTTATAAAAAGAGCTGGTGATGATAATTGGAAGACAATCGCCTGCTTGGTAGCAAATGAGCTCCAGATAGAAGCCGAAACTATTGAAACATCCAGCGAATGCGATGGTAAATATTCAAACCATAGAAATAGTAAAATATCATTTACAATTTCTGCTCAAGGTTATGCTATAGATGACGGACTGGAGGCATCACAAGTCAGCCATAACGCTTTGTTTGATCTTTCAGTGAGTGGTGAGCCTTTTGATATAAAAATAGCCAAAATCGGCAGCTTATACGCCCGTCAAGGAAGAGTAACAATAGTAAGCTATACGGAGAATCAGACAATGAATGAAGCGTTTTCTTTCAGCGTCACATTCAAAGGTAAAGGAAAGATAAACGGCAATTTCCTTAAATACCTGGCAGATAATTTTGGTAAATATATTGTTCCCAGCACTGGGGAAAAGATAATAGTTGAAGTACATGGCAATTAAGGGACTAAACACGGCTCAAAGGATGCTAGACCGAAAGCTCAAAAAATACCGTAATGGTGTTAGGGCCTTAGTTAGGTCTACCGGTGAGCATGTACAGTCTGCGGCAAAATTAGGCGCACCTCCAATGATAGATGCCTTAATTGAAGGTAAAATCGTATCGAATAAAAATGGATACGGGTATGTAGTTCAGGTTAATGAAATGCCTGGATCAGGGATAATGCGAAATATGCCTGTATACCTAGAATTTGGTACCGGTTTGTATGCTGCCAACTATGTTAGAACATTGCCTGAAGAGTGGCAAAAGGCGGCCCTCAGATACTATATAAATGGTAAGGGCACCACCAAGACCCATCCATATTTACAGCCTGCGTGGGTAACGGCAACAAGTGGATTTATTGAAAAGGTGAAAGGAGTTTTAAGATCATGAGGCTAGATCCATCATACGAGGTAAGAGTTGGGTATTTGGGGTCGCTGCAAAATTTATTGTATAAAGGCGTTTTGGTTCCTGTGTTCGACGAGATAAGAACCTCAACTGACACATCAAAGAACTACATAATTATTTCTGGGCAAACAGTTTCAGAAGAGAGCTTAAAATGTGGATTCGCAACTAACAACGCTATCAGTTTGAATATTGTAACTACATTTTCTTTAGGGACAGGTTCAAAAAAGACAAGTGAAGAGATAGCAAATTTAGTCTTAGAACGTGTTTATCCCGAAAATGGCGAAACCGGAATTACAATAAATAATTTCCATATATGGAAGACAATAATGACAATGAATAGAACTTTGATTGACGATACGGCCGATCAGAGAATAATCACAAAAATATTAACGTTTCAGCATAACATTAACAGTATTGTATAACAATTTAAAGAGGTAAGAAGATGGCAGACAGATTTGAGAACGGGAAAGATTACCTATTATTCATTAAACCAGAAGCAGCATGGTTGACTGTTGCTTGTATTACAACTAACGGTTTTGAAGGTACTACAGACACAATTGACGGCAGCTCCAAATGTTCAGATGGTTGGGCCGGGGGCGCGGCAGGGAATAAAAGCTGGACAATGAATGCAGATGGCAACGCTATTGATGCAGGTTTGGAACCTAGTGAGGCAAGCTTTAAGGCCCTATTTGATTTGTGGAAATCAGGAGCTACAGTGCCTGTTAAGATCGCGAAAGTAGGCAGCACATATGTCCGTTACGGAGAAGCGTATATTTCCAACTATACGGAGACTCAGGGCAACAATGAACCATTCACATTTAGCGCAACATTCCAAGGAGTCGGCGAGCCTGCAGATGCAGAACCAGTAACACCATAAGGAGGGATGTATGAAGATCGATCTAATTTTAGGGGGTGAAACAATCCCCCTTTATTTCGGGATGGTTGCATTCGAGGAAATGCAAAAGTTACTTGGTGTTGGTTATGCAGGGGCAAACAAGTATGCTGTAGATGTCGTATGGTCAGGATATATAAACCACTGTGCCGTGGAGTCTATTTATCCAGTGTATACACATCAGATGATCTACATGAAATTTGAAGAGTTATTCTTTAATGAAGAATATAAAAATAATGTAAATGAGGTCATGGATGCCTTCGAAAAGTCAAAAGCAGGGGCAAAACTTTTCGAAGAAGTTGATAAGCAATTGCAGGTACTCGAGGTAGCTGAGGAAGTAATAAAAAAAAAGACGTCTACGAGGAAATCAAAGAAATAGCGTTCGGTCAGATGGGGTTAAGTCCTGTTGATTATGCAAGGCTTTCGCCAAGGGATTTTTCTTTAAAATATTCAGGATTCATAAAAGGCGAGGTCAATCAGAAGAAAGACTTACGCCTTTTATTATGGACTGTAGTAAAAGGCTATGCAGATCCGCAGAAGTTGCCTAAAACGGTTGAAGAATGGTGGCCGATTGATGAACATGACAAGGAAGTAATTAAATCTAATTCGTCTAATCCTGAATTATGGAGCGATGAAAAGAAAGACTTAGCTAAGGATTTGATCAAACGAATGACAGGAGGGTAGTTATGGCAGATGCAGTATTAAGTGTAGAGGTAAGGGCAAAGCTTGATGCCCTTGCTAGAGGGTTGAATAGTGGGGGAAAGACTATCGAGTCATTTGTTCGGAAAGGAGACAGGAATCTAAGTAAAATTGAACAACGTCTTTCGACCTTCGGCAACAGCTCCAGGAACATAGCCAACAATATAAAAAATTCATTTGGTGGGATCACATTAAATAGGTTTTTACAGGATATTAGCGCAAATAAGACAGCGTTAACTGACGTAAAGCGAGAAGCTATGGCTTTTGCTGTTGAACTATCTAAAATCGATAGGCAGGCTTTCAGCGGGATGAATGCTGGAGTGAAGGATCTGGTAAAATCATTTAGAACTTTAAATGCGTTAGCATCACAGTTTAGAAATAATTCCACATCCGCAAACGGCGGGGCGAGTAGCCTCCAGCAGGCACGGTTGGACGCCGCCAATTATAGGACTGAAATAGCGCGGCTAAATAGGGATTTGGCGGCATTGAGGTTGCAGCAAGCCCAGAATAGGCAAGGTGGTCAGGCGGCTGCTGGATCTTACCGAGAGGCACAGCAACGGTTAACTGCATTAGGTCAGGCAATACGTAATGCTGCCGGAGGGTTTGATTCATCTAACCCCGCGGTACAGAGACAGATAAAAGCCTATCGAGAACTTAACGAGCAGCTTAAAAAATTTGATGCCCAGATGGGTAATCATCAGCGCAACGTAGGTAACTATGGTAGTGCATTTGCTGGCGCGATACCATACTTAGGGGAATTTACTTCAATTGCTGGGGTGGCAACCATGGCTATTGAAGGCCTAAAGAAGTCGTTTACAACAAATCTTAAATACGAGGCTGTAAACCAGGCCCTAAAATACACAAGTGGTAGTTCCTACGAATTTAGCAAGAATTTACAATTTCTAGCTAAGACATCAGATAGGTTAGGGTTGGATTTACTTTCAACAGCGCAGTCATTCAAAATGTGGCAAGGAGCTGCTAAATTTTCCAATCTTACTGCAGATGAGACTAGGCGGATATTTGAATCAGTAGCAAATGCCGGAGCTAAGATGAAGTTGTCTAATGATCAGGTTCAAGGAACATTCTTAGCGCTGTCGCAAATGTTATCAAAAGGCAAGGTTCAGGCAGAAGAACTTAGGGGACAATTAGGAGAGAGGTTGCCAGGCGCCTTTGCGTTAGCCGCAAAAGCAATGGGGGTTACAGAAGCGCAGCTCAATAAAATGCTTGAAACCGGACAAGTTGTTGCTGGAGAATTTTTGCCAAAATTTGCTGATCAGTTAGACATTGCCTTCTCAAATGATAAGGTTGAGAAGATAAATTCAATGCAGGCATCGACAAATCGTCTGAGCACTGAATTTGACAATCTATTTAAATCCGACAATGCCTCATCTTTTTTCACTACGATAATGGACGGGCTAGCTGGTACTATACGAGGATTTAATTCTCTTGTTTCATCTGGAGGTTGGAAGGGATTTTTCGATAAGATGAACCTGTTAAATCCTACTACAGGAAGCACAACAGCGACTATGCTGGGAGACAACATCGGTAAATGGATAGGTAAGTCATTGGGGTTAGATTCATATAGGGATTATAGCTTCAATATAAACAGAGTTCGTGGTACGGGTGCTATTGAAAGCAATCCTTTGGCTGGTCTGGTTCCTAGGAGTGCGTTTAAAGGCCTTGACAACAGATTTGGCTTCGGAGCGACTGATTTTCAGATTTTGCCGGCAAAGGAAATTAAAAATCAATCTGAAGAGCTAGTAAAAAACAAAAAGTATTGGGAGGACCAGGTCAAGGCTATTACTGCGTCTAGAGATGCGCTTGACTCGAACCAGAAAGGCACAAAGAAATGGATTGAATTAACTGCCCAGCTTCAGAAAGCTCAATATAACCTTGATAGTTACAATGACAAAAAAGCCTCGTCTGCTGCTAAGAAAGCTACGAACGAAGCAATAAAAGCATCAAAACAACGGCAACAAGAACAGGAGAAGCTGTCAAAGTTGATAATCGAGTCCAACGATTCGGTACAGAAAAAGGAAAGCACCGGATTAGCAAAGACAAGGGTAGAAATTGATCAAAAATACGCAGCTTGGAAGAGACAGGCGTTAGAATCTGTTCAGTTCGCTGGTGATGCTGCAGAAACAATTAAGCAGTTAGAAATAAATCGTGCTAAAGAAACAGCTGTTGCAGTTAATGATGTCGTAGTTGGCGCTTATAAAAAGAGGTATAAGGAGCAGTTGAATGCTGCACGAGAATTAGTTGAAAATCAACGGAAGTCAGATGCGGACAATATAAGTGTTGACCTAATATTTTCCAGGAGGTTAGATGAAACAGCTAGTCAACGAGCCGTACGGCAATTAAATATACAGTACAAGAAGCTTGCTGAAGATCTTGAGAAAAGCCTTCAATCTCAAAAACTTGGTCTAGGTGTTGATACCGGTGGAGATACTAGACAATTGGCGCTACAAGATGAATTGTACGAGAAAATGGAGCAGATACATGCATTAGATAATAAGATGCGTGTAGATATGGTTGATGGGCGTAATTTGTTTAATGGCACCTTAGAAAAGACAAATGTTCTCTTAGATGAAAATGCGAGGAAGTACCAAGCCGGTTCGATATCACTTGAACAGTTTAAAGCTGTTCAGTCAGAACTGTTGAGCCAACAGGAAATCCTTACTTCTTTAAAAACAGCGTATGATCAGTTAACAGAGGGTGTTGGTAACGCATTTGCCAATATGTTGATCGGAGCCGAAAGCTTCAGTGAAGGAATGGAAAGCGTGTTTAAGCAAATGGTATCTACAATCATTAGCGAGTTGGCAAGATTGGCAGCTGTAAGGTTTTTAGGCGGAATTTTTAGTGGTGGCGTTACTTCGCTGTTGGGCTTCGCGAGCGGTGGGTATACTGGAAATTACGGAATAAATCAGCCTGCCGGTATTGTCCATGGCCAGGAATTTGTTGTGAATGCACGGGCAACAAAACAGTTTAGGCCGCTATTGGAAGGTATAAACTCAGGTAAAGTACCAAATATTAACGATTTTACGCCAAAAATACCTAAAAATATTAGTAATTTACCGTCAATCAGTTCGTTAAATGCTAAAAATAATTTATCTTTATCCGTGGATGTAAACGGACAGATTCAGAACAATACAATAAAGTTGTCTGGAAATAGAGCGGTTCGTAGAGAGAAAAAGATTGGTAGGGGGTGATAAGGGATGTACGGGGAGATATTTTTCCATTCATATTGCATAGATAGTACTGGGAAATCTGCTAGGGTTTCAATCAGGAAGAAAGATTATACAGGGTCGGCAACCTTCGTGGATGCTGGCCCTATTCCTTTTACCAAGCAACTCGTAAATAACGAAGACGATAAGATTGGGGGCATTTATCCAACGGCCTGTATGGTTCAACTCATAGGGGATGAATCGTTTGGTATGGAAGATATATACACAGCTTCGGATGTCGAATTTCAAATTGTACATCTTATAGATGGAGAAATTGACTGGATCGGGTATATGTTGCCAGAAAGCTTTGAGGAGGAGGATAGTAATAATGTCCGTTACCTTAATATAACTGGATTTGACGGGCTAACTAAATTAAAAGATCTGCCTTTCGTTGATTCGAACGGTCAAAATTATGGAGTTTCAGATGGTAATTTTACAAAGACATTTTTGTTTGCCATTAAAGAATGTTTGCTAAAGACTGGGCAAAACTTAGATTTCCTAACCCTGGTGGATAGGAAGCCAATTTTAGCTACAGGCCCATACTATCAATATCCTACCGCTATCGGTTGGGATAATGGAGATGTTGAGTTTTTCCCAGGTGACACCCCGTCTAGTGAATATCAAGCAGGCAGGTATATCAATTACTACATATTTAATGAATCATGGAATAAATGGACAGCAAAAATACTAGAGGCAAATGAAACTGGATCTGGAACCGTTCGCCTTAAATTAAGCAATCCATTTGCTATCGTTAGCGACATATACCTAAATGCTCAATTTTTCTCAGTTGACGATGCCGTCTCAGGGGACGTTCTTGTCGCTTCGAATCATGATGTTCGTACGTGGCTCAATACTGAACCCGATATCTCAGAAAAAGAGAAAAGCCAAGGGCTGCCGTATTTTGATTATACAGGCATTGCGTTTAGTTCGTGGGAAGTTCTTAATAATATAGCTATTCAATTTGACATTAAAATTCAACAAGTAAAAGGCTTGTGGATTGTTGAATCAATGGATAAGGACAGGATATCAGAGCAATATTATCGTTACAACTCAGATGGTATATTTATCAAAAGAGAATCGAGACAATTGCCAAATCATATCCCATGTGAGGATGAACTGAAATTTAAATTCTCTGGTAATGTTCGTTCCGTTGATAAAACATTAAAGCGAGTAGGTGTAAACTATATCTATAGATATATGGTCGAAGGCGACCCGTTAATTAACCTAATTGAAAACGGTAATTTTAGTATCGATCCTTTGCCTGTTCCTGATCCTTCTACTTTTACCCCTAAGCATTGGGAAAGAGAGGTAATATTGAATCCTATAACCCTTAATATACAAACTGGCATGGACGGCACAATTGGGGGGAAGTATATCGAAATAACTACACCTAACGAATTTAACTCGTATAATAGGCTAAAGCCTAAATCAATTGAAGTAACAAAAGGAGATGTTATTTTTCTAGAATGGTATCACCGTATAAATGAAGTAAAAGAAAATACCGGAACATCGTCATTTGCATATACAACGGTAATTTGTGAACTAAAAGGCAACAATGGCGAAATCTATTACTTGGTTAACTCGGGTGATCAGGATGGGTGGAATGATATTTTTTACATGTCTCCTAATCCAAAAGCTAAATGGATAAAAAAAGGTAAAGATAACAGGATATTCCACTTCAATAACAATTACTCCGATAACCATAACCCAGGGGGGCTATCAGATTGGGGAAAAGTAAAAGTAGCTTGTGAAGGTGTCCCCGTTGATGGGGTAATTACCTTAAATTTCGTTGGGTCTGCGAGGTTTCTGTATAAATACAATAGCAGTATGAATAATGCCCCTATAGCATGGAGTTACGTCGTAGACTGGCAAGAATACTTTCAATCAGGTGAGATAAATTATATTGAAGATGTTGCATCGAATCCTGAAAACGTAAAATTTTATAAAGGGGATAAGAACTTATTTATTTACCTGGCAGATGTCCGGGTGACAAGAGTATCAGGTACTCAAAATGGGAAGGGTAGAGTGTACAGGTATATCCAAGACGGTGATTACTTTGACTCTATAGACAATGTATCGATTTATACAGGAGACGAAGCAAATGTAGATCATATTTCCCAAATAACTGTAAACGGACTTGTTACCGATAAATGGATGACAACCGATAATTCATTAGATATAGGGCCAATTGGGTTGCTTCTTGCAAAATCAATTATGAGAAGGTACTATAGACCAAGCAAACTTATTGATGGATCAATCGGCTATCCTTTGCTAGAACTGAACGACTCGATATATTTTGAAGAAGATGCCTCGACCATATATTCAATTAAGCAAGGCGATATCTCTGTTAAGAACAGTCAATTTAGCGGCACATTACAGCAGATGGGGTTCTATTCATTGCCTTATGGAGGGGAAGATTTAGGAGCCGGATCTTTGACTGGTGGATCGTCATCTAGTTCTGTAGGATCAAGTGGGGCAACTCAAAGCTGGGTGATAGCTCAAAATTACCTGATAGCAAGCGATGCTACCTTACAAAGGACTCTTGAAAGAGGGAGTACGGCGTCTTTGATCATGAGTGTCAAAGGAACAAGGAATCAGCAATTGCTATCTATTCCAACTGTTCCGTCTGAGATGGAAGATAGGGTATCAGGTGAAAAATATTTGAGAATAGAAAATGATTATCTAGTTGTCAATGATGACAAGGCTAGAGTAGGGGATTCCGACAAGTGGGAAGGCCAAACATATGCCGAAAAGATTGGTCAAGGATTAAAAACAACAGACAGCCCCACATTCAACAAAGGGACTTTTACATCATTGGCAATTGGGTCTGATGATGGTATAGATTTCATTCAGGAAATTAAACAGCCGGATGATTCAATCGTTAGGATTACTGTAAAATCGGGAATAATAGTGAATAGAGAAATAGTGTAGTAAGATTTTATAATAATATTTATGGCAGCAAGTGAAGAGGATAAAGTGAGATTCCCATCGGGAATGGGGCAGGCCACAAGTGTTAAAGGCGGGGATAAAATAATGCTCGCTGATGCAGACACAGGAGAAACAAAAGTAGCTGATTTTGATCAGGCTAAGACGTATTTAAGTATATCGGGCATTGAAATGAAAGCGGTTGCCGGCGGCGCGTCCTCAGCAACTCCAACTATTTTAGCCCCCGGACCAGCTGGTCAAAATAGGAAAATGGAAGATGTTACTGGCTGGTTTGTGAATGGTACAGGTAATCCCCTTGTCGCTGTTGGAGAACCTTGGGAAGCTCCAACGGGGTTCAAAAATACGAACTGGTGGGATGGTACAGCTGGCGCCTGGAGCTTAGGAAGCAGTGTTCCTTTGCCGATTGTACCATTATCAACAGTATTTGACCCCAACGATACTACCAAAGCTGCTACAGGTAAAGGTACTGGTGACTACCTTACGGCTAACTACCTTGACAATGAAAAAGTAGGGATTAAATCATATAATATCGGTGATAATATAGCGCCTGAATTATCAAATTCTGATTTTAATGATACTTCTGTTTGGGCAAGGGGAGTATTGCTTGCTGATGGATCTGTTTTAGTCCCATGGAGCCAGTATCATACAGTAAAATATTACCCTATTGTTGCGGGTACTTACATCTGTAATTTACAGCTAGGTAGTAATGGTATGGCTGTAGTACTTTATGATAAAGACAGGAATGTTGTAAAAGCATATACTAACCAGGCAAATACTGATTGGAACATCGTAGCTGATGAAGACGGCTTTATAAGGTTTTCCAAACTATCCTCTCAAGCAGTTGAATTAGATTATTGTAAAACCCAACAGGCATACAGTGGTAGTATAGATGACTCCAATATTGTTTCTAAAACATTTGCAAGCGACAACCTTATTGGTGTTAATGAGCCTGCCAAAATTCAAAAGATTTTACAACCTAAGTTTTTTAAAAACGCCACAAGAAATATTGATTATTCAGCATTTATAGATATAATACTTACAGGTGGATCACGACTTGAATTAAAGTATCCAGATGGAAAATGGTTGGATCTATACGTTACATTTATACGTATTTATGGGCTAGGAGGGTCAACAAGTAACACGATAGTTCAGATAGTCAAGAGAGACCCTGTAACTGGAACAGTAGTACTAAATCAAAATGTTGTGGCGTCTTGTAATGTAGCGGGACCTATAATAGATGAAAACGGGTACGTATCTGTGGATTTAACACCAGTAAATAACTCAAATCTATATTTCTCTGTAATTATCAACACGAATAAATTGACAGTAGGTGTGGATACTGGTGTTACGCTTGAAGATACACTGCATTTAGATACTGCATATTTAAGTGCAAATTTTAAACTAGGGTATTCTGTTATGTCTTCTGAAAGTGGCAGACAGTTAGGCGACTCTTTAACTGAATTCAAAACTATACCTGAATACATTGGTAAAAATTTAGGTATACCTTTCCTTAATTGCGGGGTCGGTGGGACAAGAATGTCATACCATGAGGATGCTCGTTATGGAGCATTGTCCTTTTACAAGATTGCCGAAGCTATTGCTGATACAGCAAGTACAGACGAAACTATCAGACAAAACGCTTGGAACTCGGTGGTAAATGCTATTAATGCTATTATACCTACAGTAACAGCTGCAAGACAACGAAGGTTGGAAAGGACACGTGACAATTTGGTCAATACCGACTGGTCTAAAGTTACAATTTTGACTGTTTGGTTTGGCACCAATGATTTTACAGTACCTCTTGTTCCAGGAACTTCGACACCTCCACCAATTGGAGAGATAAGTCTTGCTAATAAGGATGTCATGACGATAGTTGGAGCTATGAATTATGGTATAGATAAAATACAGTCTGCATACCCACAAATCAGGCCAAACTTTGTAACTCCAAAATTCAGATATTTTGATACAGGAGGGGTTGTTTGGAATATTGACGATTATGTTAACCCAATCGGATTAAAATTAACCGATGTAGTTGATGGTATTAAGCAAATGGCTGCACTTAATCATTTGCCTTGCTGTGATATGTTAAGAGATTCAGGAATGAATAAATATAATCATTCATTGTTTTATGAAGACTCTACACACGACAATGAATTAGGTGCTCAAGTTGATGCTAAAGTGCTATCGGCTTTCTTGAAATCAAAATATTTTTTTGGGTAATAAAATGACAAAGAAAGAATTAATACTATTTATCCAAAGATCCGTCGGGGCAGCTCCCGACGGTATTATAGGTCGCGAGACACTGACCAAGTTCGCAGCAAAGTTCGGCCGCACTCGTGTCCAGACTTTACACTTCTTCGCAAACATACATCACGAAAGCGGAGGGTTTACGATAGTCCGAGAGAATATGAACTACACCGCTCCACGGATTATGCAAATATTCGGTGTCGGGCGGCACTCGGCAAGAGTTACAGTAGCAGAAGCGGGGCGGCTGGCCGGAAATCCCTACGAACTTGCCGAACGTGTCTACGGACTGGGTAACCCTCGCAAGGCGGCTGAGCTGGGTAACACTCGCCCGGGGGACGGATGGAAGTATCGCGGTGGCGGAGCTTTACAGATCACTGGGGGAAGTGATTACAAACGCTATGGCGGTCAGGAGCTGTATGACAATCCTGATCTGATCGGGGAGTCGGCCTACTACTTTACGACTGCAGTCCGAGAGTTCGACGCAAAAAACATATGGGCCAAGGCTAAGGATTTGAGCGAGGAAAGCATCCGCGCAGTATGTAGGACCGTAAATGGAGGATATAACGGACTTGCGGATAGGAGGGACAAGATTAATTATTATGCTAGTTTGTGGAAATAATGGAAAAAAAGGAACAACAACAGCCAACCTTTATGCAGATAGTTCGGCATCCGGTGACCTATGCACTGGTAGTCGTTGTATCTGTATTTTGGACAGTGTTGTACTGGGTAACTGATCGGGGAGACAGTCAAAATGATAAGATGCTGGAAATGCAAGACCGGCTATACAAGCAAATGATCGAGGAAGTCCGCAAGCAAGTTACGCCTGCAGTGGATAAGGTCAATCAAGCAGCCACTAAGGTTGATAGCGCTGCTGTTAAAGTCGATAGTGTTGCTCAGCAACAGAAGAAAGGAGGTAAGCGATGAAGTGGATTATTCTATTACTCATGGTAGGATCAACCTATTCAGACGCGAGGCCGAAGTATAAGGTAGTGAATGTCGCTCAGCCTTTGGAGGACTTGGTGCCTAAACTGGAAAACTTAGCTGATAAACTCACTGATCTGTCAAAAAAAATGAAATAGCTATGAGATTAACACTGATATTGATAGTCTGCATCCTGTTATCTGGGTGCGGGCTATTCCGTAAGACAACCAAAGTCAACAAGCAGCTTGATGCTGTGTCTGTGTCCAGTGATGTTAAGGTGTCTACGGAAACATCTGCCGGTAAGGTGGACAAGACTAAGGAAACGACAAACACGACCTCAGAAGGAGAGGATAAAGTGAAGGTCTATCCAACGCCAGGAACAGATCTAAAAATCGATCCTGATGGTTCGATGACATTTAGAGCCGATAGTATAGTTTCGTTCACTAAGCGGAAAACGGATCAGGCTCGTGAAATTTTGAAGGATATTCGGGAGAACCTACACCAAAATGTTAAT
>NZ_JAINDX010000037.1:0-59895 GCF_026191775.1 Sphingobacterium sp. InxBP1
ACAACAGACCCCATGAAGGTCTTGGGAATCTCACACCAACGGAATTATCAAAAAATATTAGACACCAACAACAAATAAATCAATTAGTAACGTAAATTAGAAAAGTCCAATATCAGCTGTCGGAAAAATGGGGTACTTACAAAACTTCCATTGAATGACTCAATATACGGATTATCTGTTGGTTTTCCCGGTCTGGAGATTACATTATACACTCATTTAGGCAAGTTTTATGGTAAACCGTAAAATTCAACAGATTAAACCTATACTTTTGTTACAACTCTTCGTTAGTTACCAAAGCATGGAAATTGTTTTTATAGAGAAATCTTGCTAAATTAGAAATGGGGATTATTAACCTTGTTGGACTCATTTTAAACGCAAGCGCCCAACATAATTACAGACATTCATTATGAAAAGTTAATGGGAACCTTTTTTATAATTTTGATTTTTATTCTTATCGCTGTAGCTGCTTCAAGTAAAAAAAATAAAAAGAGACAAAAGCAGCAGTATTATGCCCCACGACAGGCTCAAGAGCAACCAACAGCTGGAGAAATGAAAAGCGCAAATCTCTACTACGGTGAAGGTTGGCGTAAATATTTAATTATAAATCATGGCAAATATGAATTGCAGCCGCTCGACTTTTTTGAAATAGCTGCTATAGCATTACGTAAATTGTCTATCAATGAACAGTATGATCTAAAAACAGCATTTAGCGATAAAGATGGAGCACTCCTCCTTTATAATCTCACCTTGCGATTACTACGAAATCGCCAATATAATAGTGAAAATATCTGCAAGGCATATCGGATGGTGATAGATAATTTTCAAAAGCAGCTAAAAGATTCTCAGCAGGATAAGGCGAAATCGCCTCCTATAATAATTACAAATAAAGAAGATATCATCCTTGATAATACTACACCTATCTATCGTTCATTGCCGCCCGAAGATTTATTTTCTAAATATAAGCCAGTAGCCACTCAACCATCTGAATCAAAAATTATAATTCAAGATGGGGAGAGTACAAGTACCAAAAATGTCATTGAAAACAATGCTACTCCCTCTTACGAGCGTTTATCTAACGAAAATTTAAATGCAAATGACGGAGCTGTTGACCGAGAAGGTAATGATCTAAATATTCCGATTCAAGTGCAGGAAATTGAAGCTAATCAACAAGATCATCGTGAAATCGAATCGATTTTAGA
This sequence comes from Sphingobacterium sp. InxBP1, assembly GCF_026191775.1. NCBI lineage: Bacteria > Pseudomonadati > Bacteroidota > Sphingobacteriia > Sphingobacteriales > Sphingobacteriaceae > Sphingobacterium > Sphingobacterium sp. InxBP1. The sequence goes on from NZ_JAINDX010000037.1 coordinate 1,200, forward strand.
TGCACTAGTCATTAACAGCATCTCTGAAAGAAAAGAAGCAAATAACGCTATCATAGATATTACTGATCAGCAAGAGGAAATCATACCGAATCGGGAGTATGATTGGGAAAAGAATACTAGCTATCCATCTCAGGATCCTTTGGATATCGACAATATACTAGTTCATTTAGATGCCTCCAATCTATTTGCCACAAAGGAGGAAACTCCAAATAATAATCCTATACAGGATAGTAATCTAGAAAGATTTGAAAGCGGCTATAGCTATGAAGATTACTTACTCGGTAATCGTTATAAAGAGAAAATGCGGCTCTCAAAAGCTCAAGTTGCCCTAGTCAATAAATTAACTGGTGTAAATAATGTGTTTATTGAAGTGGAAGGATGCTGCATAGAAACGATTACGCTCTTTCTCAGTTGTGTCAAAAATTTAAAAGCGACGTTAACCAAAAGGGGAAGTGATTTAAAAATAGAGATTGAGAATCTCTCCGATACTGCACGAAAAATCAATAAAGAAACTAGAGATGGCGAATGGCTGTTTCAAGATTATTATGGCCCAAATCATGTAAATGATTACTTCACGAAACAGGTCTACTACACGATATTTAAACGCGCAGAAAACCTGGTGCGAGAACAATGGGAACATAAACGGAAAATATCCGCAGACTTTATCCAATACTTTAAGGGCCTAAGTGATATTTTTGAAAGACGCATTGGAAACGACGTGAACCTCATATTGGAAAGCTTACGTCCTTCCATCAAAGATCCAGACAAGACGACAGAAATTGAATTGAACAGGCTGAATGTCAAACGTTGGATGCTCAAATTTAATGCAATAAAAAATGGATTGAACAATGAAAATATAGCAGACTTTGTACGGCAAGTTCATAAGCTTTTTGAAGATAATCAACAGAATCCGTCTGCTGAAAATATTTATTATGAAGCTTGCAAGGTGGTCTATCCTATCGACAAACACGAGGCAATCCGGCTTTATCTGCATTATGTGAATGCTGATCTGCTATCTGATAAAATTGATGGTAAGCAACTCACAAAGACAATCTATAAGGCGTTGTTCAAAAATGACCAACACGAACAAGTGTTTAACGATATCATAGGACAACTAAAAGAGGATCGTGATCTCACTGCTGCCATTGATAAAGTAGATTTGATATATACTCCGGTCCGCAAAAAAATAGAATTGAATATCGAAGCTATAAAAATGGTACAGCAGCAGGATAAAAATACCGTTGAGCTCTTAAACAACTACCTGCAAGACGAAGAAGAGCTTGTAGAGAAACCAACGATCGTATATAGCACTCCTACAGAAAAGCCAACAATAGAAAAAGAGACTTTTGAAGTTGAGCCTGATCCGGCTAATCTTTTTATAGACGAAATCGATCTAGCTTTGCATCATCGTGAAATCATAGTTGAATTTACCCGTTCTGAATTCACTCTAACACAAGAACAAATCTCCAATTATTGTGCTGCTAAGGGATTACGATCTGGACCAACAATTAATGATATCAACGAACGCTGCTATGAATTATTGGACGACAACCTAATCGAGGAGCGTGATGATGAATATTTAGACATGAATGAGGATTATTATAAAATGATTATTAAAGCATGAAACTAACAGTAAAACCTAAAGAAGCCACCGCTATTATTAATTCATTACTTAGTGGTGTAGTGCCAAGAATCGGGGTGCAACATATTACCGTAGGACGCTCGGATGAAGTCGATGCATTTATCAAAGCACTGGACGATGTAAAAAATGGCCATAGCATGGTTAAATTCTGGATAGGTGATTTTGGATCAGGAAAATCCTTCATGCTGCATCTCCTAAACACCGTTGCGTTAAAACAAAAATTTGTGGTGTCAACAGCAGACTTCACACCGGATAACCGCTTATATTCAAATGACGGCAAAGCGCTCGTGCTGTATACTGCTATCATGGATAATATTGCAATACAGACAAAACCAGAAGGCGGGGCATTAGCAACGCTACTTGAAAAATGGATTGAACAGGTTGTTGCTAGTACTGCAGCTGAAAACAATCTCTCCCTTGTCGAAATACGGGAAGAACAATATTTGAACCTCGTAAAAAACAAAATCATGCAGTCAATCAATGAACTGACAGATGTCGGCGGATTTGATTTTGCGAGTGTAATCATGAAGTATTACGAAGGGTATATCAATGATGACGAGCTACTGCAACGAAATGCCTTAAGATGGTTAAAAGGCCAATATAAAACGAAGAATGAGGCACGACAGGATCTTGGAGTTCGCGAGGTGATTAACGATTTGAACTTCTACGACATGCTGAAAAATTTCACGGCGCTATTTGTCAGTATGGGTTATAGTGGTTTTATGCTCAATCTTGATGAAGCCATCAATCTCTATAAGATCTCTACATCGACGATGCGCGAAAAGAACTATGAAAAAATCTTGACGATTTATAATGATTGTTTCCAAGGGAAAGTAAGTAACCTGTTTATCAATATAGCAGGTACACGTGAGTTTTTAGAGAATGAACGTCGTGGTTTATTTAGTTATCAAGCTTTAAAATCAAGGTTGGAAACAAACAAGTTTGAGACACGACAAATTCGTGATTTTGCACAGCCCGTGATCCGATTGATGCCGATCGATCATAACGAGATATTTGTTTTGCTCAAAAAGCTTAAAGAGGTCTTTGAATTTCATTACAAAGTGGAAATTGATATTACTGACAGCGAGATTCAGAACTTTATGGAGGAAATGTACAACAAACCTGGTGCAAGTGATTTTCTAACACCAAGGGAAGTAATACGCGATTTCCTAAATATTTTGAGCATCTTACGTCAAAATCCTGAATTAGATAAAGCAACGCTATTTAGCGATATTCAGATCAAAGACGAACGCCCGGTCGATATATTATTAGACAGTATAGAAGAACTATAGTATGGCATTTGAACTGCTCTCTGAACCGATCAGGCGCTATGTAAAAGATAAACGTTGGGAAAGTCTTCGACCGATACAAGTCGCTGCTATCGAAAAAATCATGAAAAGCGATAGCAATGTGATACTGGCTAGCAGAACGGCATCTGGTAAAACGGAGGCTGCCTTCCTCCCTATCTTATCCAAGATAAGTCCGCGGAGCAAGAGTGTTCAGGTCTTGTACATCTCTCCATTAATTGCTTTGATTAATGATCAGTTTGTGCGTATAGAGGATCTCTGCAGTTATCTAGGCGTCAAAGTAACCAAATGGCATGGTGAGGCGAATAGAGCTGCGAAGGAGCACCTCATTAAAGACCCGAATGGTGTCATACTGATTACACCTGAGTCGCTGGAGGCGATGCTGATCAATAAGCCTCAAAATGCTAGAATCTTATTCAACGATCTAAAATACATTAACATTGATGAGATTCATTCGTTTATCGGCACTGATAGAGGAATCCAATTGAAGTCTATATTACACCGCATCCAAAAAGCGGCAGGTGTGAAACCTTCTATTGTAGGTCTATCAGCAACTTTAGGCGATTTCGAAGAAGCCAAATGCATGACCGGCCGGCCCGAAGCGACCGTTGTTCTACGTGACCGGACTGCGAAGGACATAGTAACTTCCTTCCGTTATTTTGAGAGCGGACCAAATCAACTTTCTTTGGAGCTGCTAAAAGATTTATACAAAGAGACCTACAGCAATAAGGTTTTGGTATTTCCAAATAGTCGTGGGCGCGCCGAAGAAGTTGCTGTCAAGCTTAAAAGGATCGCCGAAAAGGTAAAAGGACACACGGCTTACTACTCACACCATTCATCAGTCGATCGCGAGCTTAGAGAATGGATTGAACATTTTGCTAAAACAAATACCTATCATCCATTCGTGATTTCCTGTACCTCAACGCTGGAACTTGGTATTGATATCGGTAGCGTAGAAAAAGTAGTCCAGATAGACGCTACGCATTCCATAGCATCCCTTATACAACGTGTAGGTAGAAGTGGACGCAAGAATGGTCAAGCTAGTTCGTTGTTGTTATATGCAACTGGAAAATGGAGCCTGCTACAATCATTGGCTTGCTGGGAACTCTATAAACAGGAATTCATCGAACCACCATTTGTGGCTTTAAAACCCTTTGATTTATTTGCACATCAATTATTGGCGGTGGTAAAACAATATAGCGGCTTACCCATTTCAGTTTTGAAAACCGAGCTCGAACTAAACTTTACATTTAAGGATATCACCTCCGAAGAGTTTGATGATATTTTAAGCCATCTGATCGAAACCGATATGCTCGAGAAATTGGGGCAAGAGGTCATTATTGGGCTCGAGGGTGAACGCATTGTCAATTCGAGGGACTTCTATTCGGTGTTCGCTACTGAAATACATTTCAAGGTCCTACACGATGGCAAATCTATTGGTGATCTTCCCTCCTCTTCTCCGATCATGATCGAAGACAATATTTTGCTGGCTGCCAAGATTTGGAAAGTTGTCGATATTGACTTTAGAAGTAGAAAAATATTCGTGAAACCGACTAACGATGGGAAGTCTCCAATCTTTGGCGGCGAGCCAGGCAATACACATCCTTTAGTGCGGCAGAAGATGTTGGAACTATTGATGACCCCATCTATACATCCTGAGCTTGATGAAACTTGTACTGCGATACTGGCAGATATGCGCGAGGTGTTTAAAAACGTTCCTGTCGAAAGTTTGGAGGATGATCGCCCTCTCTTAATCGGCGAAAAATCATATAAATTTTACACCTTTCAGGGTTCGAAGATATTTGATACATTAAAATTCATTTTATCTGCAGCTGGGATAGAATTCCGGCACCAAGACGCTTCAGCATCGATCGAAATAGATAAAGAGCAAGGATTTGAATGGTCAGCCCCAAAGCTGCTTGCCGTATTGCAGGATTTAAATCATCATTTAGCATTTCGGATAGATACCAATCCCGCTATATTAAGTTTTGCAAAATGGGCTATACTACTCCCTAAGGATAAGCAGGTCGAGCTCTTGAAAAATCGGAGGTATGATTTCGAAGGAGCGGTGAAGTTTATAAATTCTGTTCGATGGGTTTATATAACATATGAGGATGATCTCACTAGCTTTGGTTTAGACGTATAAATTTAAGTTTGACTATTATGATTATTTCACATATAGTTCTCATAGAGATTGATACGCATAGCTTGACAATAGCCTTAAAATGTAAAGACCTCAAAAGTCTAAAGCTTGATAAATATTTTAATGCCAACTACAGTAAAAGTTTCGCAATCTGCACAAACAGTAAACATTTAGCGTTAAACATAAAATCTGGCATCGAGGCGCTGCTTTTAGATTATATGATTAATGATTTCAATGGAACGACATATAGCATAGCTGCTTTGAATAAAGTGGTAAAAGGTTGCAATTTTTATAAGTCTGAGATTCCAGGCATCGAAATTATCAAGAATATTAAGGATCTAGCAAACTTCGAGATCCCTAATCTCGATACACATAACGGTATCAGAAAGTTCTACGACGACTATAATCTGATTATCAACCAAATAGACGAAATAATAAGTAATGGCGCTGAATTTTCCAAAAACAACAGAAAAGACCAAATATCCATTATACACAACCGAAACTTACCAATTTTAGATCAACTAAATTTCGACTGGGTATATAATAAAGATAACAATATAGTCTTTGACAATATTGGTCTAGCAAGATGGAAACGCGAGGGCCGATTTCCAGAGCATAGACGACTTATAGAGATGAAGTATTTTAGATAGGGTCATTTTTATCCTTGAAAAAAGGAAAACCGTAAACATTTACAACAAACTGGTCCTATTTTGCATGTAATTTTTCAAATTGATTAATTAAAGTGAATCATGAAAAAAATAGATATCACAAATATTGTGCTTAATGAGAATGCTTATTTCTTTACCTCTAAAGGTAAAATCACAAAAAAGTTTATACTAAAAATCTTTCAAGAAGCCAGAGACGAAAAGGATGCACGAAGATCTTATGATCCGCTAATAAAACAATCTCTATTTGAAGGAGGACGAGAGGTGGCAAAATATTCGCTAGATATTTTTGATTTTGACCAAAAGCCCTCTTTCTTAAAGGAACCTCAAGAGCTTTGGGAAACTAAAACTGCACTTTTCTTAATTTTAGAATATAACGAGTATGTGGTAATATTTAGGAAAAATATCTCTGGAATAAAAAGCTTGAAGTCAATAGCAGAGCCTATTGACTATAGCATTTTAGCTAATTTCTATATTGATGATAAGAGCAAATTTGAGAAGATAGTTTCTAATACACTCAATACCGCAGATAATGCAATACAAACAAAAACTGCTGAAGCCATAGATTTAAAAGGTGTAATGACTAGATTCGGTGCGAGTAAGCAGGTAATTTCGGCTATGCGGCTCGATAACGAAGGTGATAAAGCTACCATTTCTTTAAATACATCCAGAGTTAATGCGCTCAAACTTAGACAAGATTTGGAGCCCGTACTTTTTTGGTCCATAAAAATGTGTAATCTTATAACTGCCGCTATAGCAAACAGTAAAATGCATCGCTTTTTAGCCTGTTTTGCTGTACCCATAGATTTTGAGAGAGAAATTCAAACATTAAATCCTAAATTCTTATTATTTAGGTTTAATTCGATTATAGACGAAATCGATAGTGGTTTAATCCAAAGTTTATATCAAGAGGATGAGGAGGGGAAACGATCAGAAGTTAAAATAACTGAAATTATACAATCGTTAGGCGGCCTTATTACGCTAAATAAAGATAGGAATGACTTATATACCGGAAACGGCATTAATGTTCGAGTAAATCAAAAATCGTTAACTGTCAATGGCGATTTTTTTAAAAATCTATTTGTAAAAATTCAAGACGGTTCTATGAATCTAGCAAAATATTTAAATTATCAGAGTCATTACCTAATAACATTTGAAGAACCGGAATACGCCTATACACATCATAAAATTTTTAAAGATCATCGGCTTCTAAATGATTTAGAAATTTTTTTGGATACATTTATTCCAGAACCACTCTTAATAAATGTGACATCTGAAAAAGGTAAGAGTTATACAGAAAATTCTAGCGAATTTGAAAATGATTCATTATTTGGAATAGTCGATAAAATGTTAACGGCAAAACAAAATGTTATTTGTGATGATCTTGGGGTTGAATGGGGAGATTTTATAGCTATACACCACAACGAAATATCATTCTACCACTGTAAGTATAACGATAATGCTCTTTCGGCTTCTTATCTACAGGAAGTTTTCGGTCAGGCACAAAAAAATTTAGGATATTTGGAGTTAAGTGATGAAGATGTGGAATATCGCGAGTCTCGTTGGTCCGATACCTACACATTGAATAAAGTAACTACAAAAATAAAAAGAATAAGAAGGTGTGAAAAGCCTTATATTCCAATACAAAGCATCAAAGAAAGCATTCGAAAAGCTTCGGAGAGCGGTAACCTTAAACGAAGCGTATATGTCGTAATAAATTTTCTTTCAAAAACTGAATTGAGCCTATCATTGCATCGCCTAAAGAACGGAGAAAAATTTGAAAACAAAGGCGTTACATTGCAAATACTTTGGTTTGTGAATGCTGTTCTCTCAAGTGCCAATGAAATTGGGGTCGAATTTAGAGTGATATGTAAACCTTAAATCTCGTTTTTTCAGAAGTTTATCGCTTCCCCTCAATCTGGACGTTTGTTGATCTTAGCTTTATTAAAATACAGTCGTATTTGATGGAAGGTTAGTCACTGCGTTGGTGATACACTTTGTATTTTCAGAAAATAACAGCGGTATCTAGCAAACACTCGTCAAAAACACCGAAATATGATACATATGCGTCCTATACAAAATCATGTTGTGTTTACAGTCTATAATTTCGATAATGCTGCCACCGTCCTCAGGATCAACGTCGGCGAAACGAAATAATAAATAATCGGCGCCGGGGTATCCCTTTCTCGTAATACCCTAATAATTGTACACCGACATAAGTTGGCCTACTTCCTTACCATTGTTAAATCGGTCTTATACATTTACAGCTTTACAGTTTTGGTCAAAAACGTAAAGGAAATATAATCTCACCCTAACTAGCTATATCCAAAACTAAATAATTCCAATCGAATTTATTGTTATTATCTCGTTGGAAAGTTGGGCAATTCTTCTGTTTCCCATATTTCATTAAAAATTCTACAGGTGTAAGTTGCCCTAGCAAAGAATGTGGTCTAACATTATTATACATCCACGCCCAGGCATTAGCGTATTTTCTGATCGCAGTAAGGTTTTCAAACATATAACTGTCCAACACATCCTGCTGAACGTTCTATTGAACCTTTCGATAAGACTATTTTGGGTAGGTTTACCTGGTTGGATATAACACCATTCAATGCCGCTTTGCGAACACCATTGCTGTAAAACCTCTGCTAAAAACTCAGGGCCGTTATCTGACCGTATGCATTCAGGCTTTCCTCGCCATTCTACCAGCTTTTCTAATTCTTTGACCACCCTGGCTGCCGGAAGGCTGGTGTCAACTGTAATAGATAATGCTTCCCGATTAAAATCATCTATAATGTTCAATGTCCGGATGCTCTTCCCCGTAGATAACGTATCGTGCATAAAATCAAGACTCCAAGTAATATTTGGTCCAATGGGACACAATAACGGAGCTTTTACTCGTGCCGGCAAACGTTTCTTGCGCTTGTTGCGTAGATTCAGCCGCATCGAGGTGTAAATACGATATACCCGCTTGTGGTTCCACATAAACTGTAGCTTTCTTAAACGATGATACATCATCCAGAATCCCCAGGTACGATGGAGATCCGCAAGGATGGATAACTGCTCTATTACTTCACTGTCATCGCTGCGCTTGGCTTGATAATCATAAACCGATGTACTGATATTAAACAACATACAGGCCTGACGAAGACTGGTTCCAAACTCCTCACGGGAGTAACCAACAAGCTCGCGCTTCTCGGCAGGCCCTAGAGCTTTTTTTCGATGACATCTTTTAAAACTGTAATCTGTAGAGCTTGTTCGGCAACTATCTTTTTATATTGGGCCAGCTCTCGCTCCATATCCTTCATCTTTTTGAGCTGAGATGCCTCCATACCGGAGTATTTACTTTTCCACGAATAGAATGTTCCCTGACTGATTCCATGCTCACGGCAGATGTCTGACACCGATTGCCCTGATTCCTGAAATGATAAGATCTTGATGATCTGTGATTCACTGAATTTGCTTTTTTTCATTTTTCCTAATTTATAAAACTACATTAATAATCGTAGCTATTTTTAGGGGAGATTACATTTAGTGTTGGTGGTATATTTCAATATGAAAAATCATATTCCTTCAATGCAGAACTTACAAAAATATATTCATATAGCACTCCAAAATTATATGCTATATATAAGCCGCTATCTCCTAATTAGTTAAAAATTGAAAATGGCTACTGTTTCTATGCCATTTTAAATTTTTAGAATTTTCTCTTTATGTAATTTTGACCGCCTTTTTTGGCGGTCAGCTTCATAATAAAAGCTCTATACAGAGCTTTTATTATGAAGCACCTAAGCTAATTTCGAAAACGGATTTATCAAAATTCTTATTTCTCATTACCTTAGACGTACTGAACGAACATTTCCTTCTCCTCGCAGGGCGGCGCATCTGGAATTGCAACAATAAAGTAATATCATAAACTATGATAGTATTTTTGACCCAAATATTTTCAAGTATCCTTAATAAGAGTAAAGTGTATGGATAGTGAAAATACATTGAACAATAAAATGCGGTATAAAATATATCGCATCCATTTTTATTTATCGAAATAATTACGGTGCTAAAATACCTGCTGCTCTAAGTTTTGTTTTAAGATCCCGAAATTCTGTATGCAAGGCCTGTGCTTCCGCCTGTGAATAGGTCACAGAAGGAGTTGTGGCAGTATCTGCGGAAGTCTGACACTGATTTGCAGCTCCGTCCTCAAAACAGTCGTGTCTGGTGTGCAGTAGGATACCATAACTCCAGACTTACAAAATATCAACCGATTGTGATTGGCTTGTATATAGAACATTCCGTCCCGAAGATTGGATAATGGCGGAGATATGGATCAGCCTATTTTTATATTCAATGCTGTGATTACATTATTTTGAACCATATAGGGATTATCTATAATATTATAAACAAACTTTCCAACTGTTGAAAGTGTTGAATGCCGAAAAGTCGGCTCCGTAAGTTACAAATAAAAAAGCCTCCCCTAATCGGCCGGGGAAGCTTGTCAGTTGGCTTACCTACTGATCGGGACCCATAACTTTAATCGGCAGAGATCCATACACATAAAGGTAAGAAATATTTTTTAAATTATGTATTGGTCAATTCGTAAAAAAAGTTGACCAAATCGCATCTGTAGAAAAAATTACATGCCCCCCTATCTCATCAAAAACAATAAAAAAGTTACAAAAAATAAATGCTAGCAGTTTGACACTTATAAGTCTGACTTATATACAAGTAATGCAAATCTGCTAGCAAATTGATCAGTATTGTTACAACGATTGTACAAACTGCTAGCGTCTTTCGATCTCTGAAAAATAACTGAAAAACAACAGCTTTGAGAGAGGGATTTATTTTCGTATCTTGAATAAACATTTATAAAACTAAAAGTAAGAAAAAGTGAAAAAATTGCTAAACGATCTTTTTGAGTCAGCGGCTAGTTGGATTGTTGACTATTTTCCTATCCTGTCAAATATCAATACCGCTTTTTCCCTCAGTAAGCATATAATCGGGTTTATTCGTTTTATAAAGAATAAGAATCTTTTGCAACCCGTTTTCGCTCTATTTTCAAAGGTTATTAATTCGCTTTCATATGAGCTTAATAAATTTTTAAAGAAACGGATTCAAGTTACAGGCTCGTTCAGCAGTGATAACATTACAGGCTGTATCATGATCATTGGGCTGGTTGTATTAATCCCGTCGAGTTTCATTGCTTCATTTTTCACCGGGCTACTGCATTACACTGAACACCAAAATCTGATTTCTGCAGTTTCAATAGCGATGTTATACTTTGGCTCAATTTCAATGTTTGGCTTCTTGCAATATAAAATATTAAAAAGTACCACTACGGCATAAATCACAATTTCACAAGGCGTCCAATCTTGTAAAAAAATTGTTAAACCTGCATTTGCTAAGAAGCAGGTTTAATAGTTTATTAGGCTGCAACATTTATTATAAATGAAATTAGATGGCTAATATATTTGCATCTCTCAACTTTGTCTTTAAATCACGAAGCTCCTCCAATATACTTTCTACTTCGGACTGATTGTAAGCTGGGCCTGGGGTTACTGCCGAATTTGACGATGATAATGCCTGCTTATTTACAGGATGCCATCCTAATCCTTCACCTGTAGGAGTGTAATACTGGACATAATGCGTGGTGTTGGATGAAAGATTGGGAGTAAAGATCGACATACTTCTTGAGAAAGTTGCTCCTCCAAACGTAAACACCGCACCACCCGAGGCTATCGGATAACCAGTATGTCCTGAGATCTGTATAGTTGTACTTGAGATTGTGCCTGCTATCGGCGTGCCCAACAATCGCGATCCATCAGCAGAACCTAAATAAACTCCCTCAGCGCTTACTACTTTTCCGTACGGTATTTCTTTCCATATCGAACTGTCGGAGCCTTTGACTAAGGCCACCCAACCTAAAATTGAAGATGAATTGTCATGATAGACAATATCGCCTTTTTTATAGTTACCGGAATTAGGAGGCTCGACCGCATAAAGCTTACCATCAGCAAAGACACTTATATTGCCGGTGCTCCCCGCCCCTTCCAATGAAATTATTTTGAGCGATTTAACTCTTGTATTATTAAGTCCAGAGATTATTACTCTGAGTTTTTTAACGCTATTTGCAACTGAGATAGCTCTAACTGAGCTCTTAACTTTCAAAACTCCTCCTTCAGAGTAATCTGTGGCTCCATTTACACCATATGTATTCACATCTGTAGTAGTCAGTACACCAAATATATTCTCTGCAGCGGGTAATGTATTGCCATTGTCATCATAGGCGTAATAAAAAAGTTTACTTGGTGTTGCGTTTAGATCTTTTTCGTCGGGATATATTGCGAAGCGCTTACATTTTTCTGTGTCAACTTCTAAAAACAGACCTCCTCCACTTGGTATCTTAAGATATCCATCGCTGTCTATTCCATAGTACTGAGGCAGACTATTGGGCGGTAAGTCTCTAAAGGTAGCCCCTGCACTATTGACCCTACCAAAGTTTTTAATCTGAAATCTACCTGTGGAATCATATGGAACAATATTTTGAGCGAATAACCCTGAATCAAAAACAATATTATTACGATATACGCTTTCTTTTTGAGCCAAACTCCGTCGGGATACAACACTATTACCTTGTTTTGAATTACTTAAGTCTTCCAAAAAAGTTGAATCTTGCAGGTTCGATTCACCAATTGTACCCGCAGGCACGACGATAGTCAAAATGGCTAGGTTACTTTGGCCATTTATTACTTGTAGAAATGTCGGCTGTTGCGACGATTTAAAGTTACTCTCGTGTCTAAAGTTATCGAAGACATTTAGGCTGCCATTTTTGATTTGTACAGGGATTCCTCTATATTGGTCTTCAGTGTCTATGTGTATTAATCCTTCTATAATACCGCAATCGAATGTCAGTGATTCTGGAGCATATCCCTGAGATCCTTGAAAACCTATTCTTATACCAATCCGGTTAAATGCTTTCGTGGCGGTGAAGCTCGAATTGCCAACTCGCCCATATATAGTTGTTACCGTCGAGGTAATATAACCGCTTGAATCACCTAAAGGAGAATACGAGGTATAATCAGCATGAATTCTGTTGTCAGACAGATTTCCCAAATTGATCTTTGAGTAAGCAAATCCGGCATTATGTCCTTTAAACTGAACCCCGACGTCAAATCCTTGACATTCGACAATATTAATTGTACTCCTTATCATATTGTTCATTCGAATACCAATAAACTCCTGCTCATTCCAAATTATCGTCTTGTTTCTAACATTAAGCTTATAGTTTCTATTTGTTGTTGTAAGCCTTTCGCTGTCGCTATAATCGCCGATGTCTAAAAATGTTCCTCCTGAATGATCGCTTCCAGCATATATTAACGGTGCGTCTAAGGTTATATCATATCCGCTTCCAAATCTTAGCCTACCATTAACAGCATATCCAAGGTAGGGATTGGATGTATTCGGAAAAATAATCTGAAACTTATACGAAACACTACGGGCAATTGAAGTGACACTGTTAGCGTAGCGAATGATATTCATAATACAAGATGTATTGTCAAAATAGCTGGTTATTGCATCCTTAAAATCTGCTTTGCATCCAAAGTAAAGAGCATTAATATCTCCAACAAACCTATGTTGAAGTTTAATATTGCCTGCCTGAACAACACTACCGCCATCATCTGCTCCAGGATCAGCAGTAGTTGATCCGAGATAGTACATAATCGGAGCCGGAGTGTCTCCTTTCTCATAATACCCTAGTAATTCTACGCCTTCATAGGTGCCTGCGTGTAGCTCGCTGATTTCACTTGCAGATAGATTGCGCATCGCATCCATCGTCTCCTTAATTAAAAATTGATTTGCCATATTTCTTTGATCTAAATGATATAGGCAAAGCTATTGCGGATTGGATGGATATTTTACAAAAAGAAGAGCTATGTAGGCGGTATATGGAAGATACCGAAAAATCGACTCCGTAAGCTACAAATAAAGAAGCCTCCCCTAATCGGCCGGGGAAGCTTGTCAGTTGGCTTACCTACTGATCGGGACCATAACTTTAATCGGCAGAGGTCCACACACTTAAAGGTAAGAAAATATTTTAAAATTCTTATTGGTCAATTCGTAGAAAAAGTTGATCAAATCGCAACTGTGGAAAAAATGACATGCTCCCCTTGTGTCTCATTAAAGACAATAAAAAAGTTACAAAAAATAAATGCTAGCAGTTTGATACTTATAAATCTGACTTATATAGCTAATGCAAAATATGTTTGCGAATTGGTCAGTATTTTGATAAGGATAGTAAAAACTGCTAGCATCTCCCAATAACTGAAAAACAACAGCTTTGAGCGAGGGATCTCTTTTCCTATCTTAAATAAACATTTATAAAACTAAAAGTAAGAAAAAATGAAAAAACTGCTAAACGATCTTTTTGAGTCAGCGGCTAGTTGGATTGTTGACTATTTTCCTATCCTGTCAAATATCAATACTGTCCAATCAACTCATTGCTAATTTATCGATTGTATTAAAGTTGACGAGTTCGATTTTATAAAATATAAAGCCTGATATTAAATATCATAGAATAATAAACCTGAGCCAATTAATATTAGAAATTTGCAATTGAAAATATTAATTGTCATTGAGCCTCAAACCTATACAAGTCAGAAGGATTCCGTTTAGACGGCGTTCTACGTGACGAGATGAAGACGGGTGAAGGATATAGGTCATTACTGCTCATGTCTATTCTGGAGTCTGAATACACATAACTGCACTTTAATAGAAATTTTATTATCTTTGTACCCAATTAAGGATACATAGCATATGTTTTTTCTTTCCGCATAAATACCATATCGCAATTTTGCTTCTCTATCCCCTGAGAAGCCGGGATACTGTCTAGGCAAATAGAGTTTGATTGAACCATTGCCAAAAGACAACTTCCAGATTCGGTATGGGAAAATCTCAGTTTTATTCAATTAGTTAATTTTTGATAACCCGATGTCGGTCTGTCAGCTGATGGATGGACTATTTACAACCATTTTTGAGATGAATATTTATCCGAAAAATTTTGAACATAAAATAGATTTCGATTCAGTACGTGAATACGTTAAAGAAAAGTGCATGAGTCCTTTGGGAATTGACAAGGTAAACGCCATGAATTTCTCAACCGACTTCGAAACCATCGAACGTTGGTTAACGCAAACCGAAGAGTTTTCACAAATCATAAACAACAAAGAAAGCTTCCCTACGGAAAACTATATTGACATCCGCGATACGCTTAAACAAGTCGAAATGGATAACGCCTTTTGGTTGTCTGAAAAGGAAATCCCACAATTATCCGATTCACTGGAGACGATTGTCCGCATCGTAGAGTTTTTGAATGACAAATGCCGAAATCAGTCCGGTACGATAAAATACCCCGAACTGAAAAAACTGGCTGATGAAATAAAAACATTTCCATCCATCATTGAAAAAGCAAATTCGATTTTGGATAAGTCCGGCCAAATAAAAGACAATGCCTCCAAATTATTGAACACCATCAGAAAAAACAAGATTGATGCAGAGAAAGATATAACCAAAGCCATGGCCGTTGCACTCCGTACAGCACAGGCGCAGGGCATCATAGGCAGAGATATCCAAGCCGATATGCGAGGTGGGCATTACCTTATCCCGGTGACGGCTACTAACAAAAGGAAAATCAAAGGGGTAGTTCGTGACAGCTCCGGTAGTGGAAAAACATTCTTTATAGAACCCGAGGCGGTAGTCGAGGCGTCTAATCGCTTGCGGGAATTGCAAAATGATGAACGAAAAGAGATTGCCCGAATATTGATTGAGTTTACGAACCTGATTAGACCGGAAGCAACGGATATTTTAAAATCATACGACTTCCTCGGAACGATTGATTTTATTCAGGCAAAAGCATCATTTGCTATACGTATCAAAGCTATAAAACCCGTATTTGAGAACAGACAAAATATGGAATGGAATAATGCTGTACATCCCTTATTGGACATTGAACTGCGACAACACAAAAAACAGGCACATCCATTGAATATCTATCTGACTAAACAGGATAGAATTTTGATTGTATCGGGTGTGAATGCCGGAGGAAAATCCCTTTGCCTGAAAACGGTGGCGTTACTACAGTACATGCTACAGTGCGGATTATTAATTCCGGTACAAGACGGTTCAAAAGCGGGTGTTTTCGACCGTATATTCATGGATATAGGCGACGGTCAGAGTATGGAAAACAGTTTGAGTACATATACTTCGCATTTGACCAATATGAAGTTTTTTGTTGAGCATAACGACGACAGAACTCTTCTTTTGATTGATGAGTTTGGAGGCGGAACCGAACCCCAAATCGGAGGGGCAATAGCCGAAACACTTTTGGAACGTTTCAACAACAAAAAAAGCTTTGGATTGATTACCACACATTTCCAGAACTTGAAGCATTTTGCATACAAGACAGATGGTGTAATAAATGGAGCGATGCTGTACGATTCCGAAAACAACCGCCCAATGTACAAGCTTTCGATAGGAAATCCGGGAAGTTCATTTGCTATAGAAGTAGCCCGAAGAATAGGTTTGGACGAGAGTATTATTTCTGATGCTTCGTGCAAGATTGGTGAAGAATTTATGAATATGGATAACTTTTTACAATCTATAGCGAAAGACAAGCTGTATTGGGAACATAAGCGGGGAGAAATAGTCAAAACTGAAACTGCTCCTATAGAACCAACGCATCCTGCAATTGTTGTCACAGTTAATGAGATAAGAAGCATGAAAGTTGGCGATAAAGTTCGTCTATCGGGGCAATCCGCTGTTGGAACAATATCCGAGATAAAAGGCAGTGAAGCTATCGTTTTCTTTGGCACTATCAAAAGCAAGATTAAACTAAATCGTTTGGTTTTCGAGAGTAAGGATTAAAATGGATGAAACCGTATCTATCTGCGATGCGGTTTCTTTATTTGGCACAAAAGCAATAGTTAAAATTACAGAAACAACTTCACTGAAATGGCATTTTCATTACAGCTTTACTAGGGCTAAAAACTAAATGAGTTAGAATCCCTTCCTTGTCATTACTTCTCTGCTACCAGTTAGCGCCTGATATGATGTGATAGGTGATAAAACCATCGCTGATGTGATATTGGACCGTATAGAACATGACGCGTATAGAATTGAAATGAATGGAGAATCAATGAGAAAAAAGTGATCTGTTCACCTTGAAAACAAACAGATTAGATACTTATTAATTATTATTTTTGATGACTCTACTCCCACAGCACCAAAGCTAGCTCCGCCCGAAAATTAAGTCGTCTATTTGTCACGGAATCGCACGGTTCAGTATATCCGAAATCTAGGAGGGTCTGCAGTTGTTGCTGCTAGTTGGTTCCAAAATGACTTGATCGAAGCCTTTCTGGAATTTGTATAAATTCAGAGAACAGTGAATCGGCGTAATTGGCCAAGAACGTAACACTACGGCGTAAATTACAATTTCTCAAGCCGCCCAATTTTGTAAAAAGAAGACACTGCTTTGTTTACAAGACCTTTTATGTCTATATCAGCAACTACAACGTTCGGTAACTCTACCGATGTTTCATCCCTTTTCGGTCATCTTTTTTTAATTATGATTATTTGATCAT
The DNA here is from genome assembly GCF_026191775.1 of Sphingobacterium sp. InxBP1. Lineage (NCBI taxonomy): Bacteria > Pseudomonadati > Bacteroidota > Sphingobacteriia > Sphingobacteriales > Sphingobacteriaceae > Sphingobacterium > Sphingobacterium sp. InxBP1. Next base: position 18,587 of record NZ_JAINDX010000037.1, read on the forward strand.
CTATACTCTGATTACTATCTACTGTAAGATTCCCAATCAATATTATCTTTTGCCCATTGTTTAGCGGAGGTTGTCGGAATTCCTTTCTTGCCATTGAAGGTATTCTCCAGCGGCCAGGAAACACCTTTTCCCGCTCCGAATATAGAACGATACTTTTTAACAAAATTGGTAGGATCGTTTTTAAGATCATCTGTAATCTCTTCCATATCAGAAAGCGTACGCTCATACTTCCGGCCTGATAATGATTCTGCAATATCAGCCAGATCTCCGTAGGTGATTGTATCACCCGCAATATAGACGATCTCATTTTCGATCTGTGGTTCTGTAAAAAAGATCTCAGCGGTAAGACGGCCAATATCATCCGGTGTGGTCAATGTAACTGCCGTATCCCATCCACCTATAGCATTAATCGATCTATTTTCCAGATCTAAAATGCCGAAGAACGGTTCAAAAAGATAACTGGTAAACATACCTGTGGAAATAATGACCCATTTTGTGGCACTTTGTGATCTCAAAAGCTCTCTCACATCAAGCTGCTCATCAAAAAGATCCTGCGCACTTCCCCGCCCTATCACTTCAAAGTCCACTCCGAACTGCCAGGGAAAATATCTTTTGACGCCGGCTTCAATAACTGCATTGGCCAACTTCAGCTGAAAACCTCCAGCGCCTGTACCATAACCTGTACATGAAACAATAGCGTCGTAATTTCTGAAAATATCAATAAGCTCAGAAGAGGGAGCGGACAGATCACCTGCGAGCAATTCCGCACCCAATTTCCGGATCTCTATAACATTCTTTTTCTTATCCGGATCTTCAGAGTTGATCGTTGCTTCTCTCAGCAGTACGGTTACTGTGACGTTATTATAGTTTTTAGCCTTTTTTGATATATTTCGGATAACAGGCAAACCTAACTCACCTGCACCCAAAATTAAAACTGATGTATTTTCCATATTAAAATAATTAAAATATGAATCCATTATCCTAATGAATTCTTTTTCATAAGCAAAATTACCACCTTCAAATCCCAAAAGCAATAAGACACCTCATTGTGAGCTACTTACATCTATGTTAGTTTTTTGAGTTTTAGTCACATTAATTTTAAATGAAGGTCAAATTTTATTTTCTAAATGCATCTTTATTTTAAAGTTCCTTTTGGCAAAAGTTTTTTCATTAGAAAAATCTATCTTTATTAGCATTAAATATACTTTATGGAAAGACTGATGACGGACGAAGAAATCGTAAACGCCTGGGACGACATTTGCAAGGTACTGAACAAAGAACAGGATCAGCTCAAACATGATATACTAAATCATGTCGGCAACAAATGGTCACTCTTTGTCATTCACGCGTTGGGAATAGATGGTAAAATGCGTTTTACAAACCTGGAGAACCACATTAAGGGTATCAGTCAACGAATGTTGACCAAATGCCTGCGCGAACTGGAGAGAGACGGTCTAATTTTAAGGACCGTCCATCCAGAAGTTCCGCCAAGAGTAGAATACGAATTAACAACTTTAGGTCGTGGCTTATTGGTGCAGGTTACTCCACTTTGGTTATGGATTGCCCGTAACAGCAATGAGCTAAACCAGGCAAGAGAAAACTACACGAAGTAGGCTCAACGAATCGAAATTTCTGAAACAAAGTAAACTTTAATGTATTAGCCTATGAGGATTTTATCAGTTAATGTTTTACGACAAAACGCTTTTCAGCACTTCCTTTAAGGATTATCTTCAGTGCCTCTGGCAGATTGTCAATTGAAATGACCTGTACCATTTCTGATAAAAAATCCGGTTTGAAATCATCGGCAAGAAAGCTCCATATTTCCTCTTTAAATGATAATGGCTGCTCCACGGAATCTATGCCAATCAATCTGACCCCTCTCAAAATAAAGGGATAAATGCTTGTAGCCAAGTCCCCGGATGCCACATTGCCGCAACAAGTTACTGCACCTCCGTATTTGAGAGACTTTATCATTCCAGACAGTATGTTTCCGCCAACGCAATCGATACCTCCGGCGAAATCGGTGGCACTACGGCGTAAATTACAATTTCTCAAGCCGCCCAATTTTGTAAAAAGAAGACACTGCTTTGTTTACAAGACCTTTTATGTCTATATCAGCAACTACAACGTTCGGTAACTCTACCGATGTTTCCACCCCAGCTATTTTTTTATACTCCTATTGGCTGGTCGCAGGGCGACCTTGCAAAAGCAGAACGGCGCGCCCCGGGAGATGATCGGCAAGTACGAGCGGGGTGAGGCCGTACCCTCCATCGAGGCGGCAAAGAAGATCACTTCGGCGCTGGGCGTGACGCTACCTTGCCGGCGATGCCAGTAGCAGCCTTCGACCGCCGGACCGTAGAAAGGATACAGGATATCGAACAACTTGACGAGGGCGAAAAGCAGCAAGTGTTCGCCCTGTTCGATGCGTTCCTTGCCAAGAACAAGATGCAGGCGATACTCAAATAAAACAACTGCGCCCAATCTTTGTCGGATTGGACGCAGTTGTTTTAAGTCAACATTATTATTTTAGGCTTCTCCGTTAACACGAAGATCATAGACCACCTCTTTGTCAATATCAACTTTGATGTTCCAATAATGGCTACATCCATCCAAGACAGTTTCAATGTCTTCGGAGAGCCTTTTTTTATCTGCGCCAGATTTTCACACAAAGTTTAACCAAAGAACTTTATCGCCATTTTCATTTATGACTCCAACATACTGCCGAATATACTTTTTGAGATTCTTATGAATAACCGGACACCCCTTATCACCTTGATTAATCAATGGGGTATTTACCGTTTTAAGGTTTTCTTCTAATAGTCTTTCTGCGACATTGATATCTTTTTCATCGGGACGAAGCCTAACACACCTGTTTGTCGCTTTCAAAATCGGATAGGGGGGCATATTCCGTTGGCGACATATTACCTAGGCTGTCGTGCGGTCTGTGATTGTTATAGTCATCCATCCATTGCCAGGTCACTTTCCTAACTTCATCCAGGATGTCAATCAGGTAACAGTCCAGCACATTTTCAGGGTAGATAAATACAAGAACCATCTCAGTGATTTTCATGATTGGAAGCTGAAGCCGCATGCACAGAGCTGGAGAGTGTTTCCTAGGAATATCTCCGATATAAGGTAATTAATATTCAAACTTTATTTATTTAATTTCTATTTGTTAAAATAGATTGATTTAAAACTGCTTATTTTTATTATATTTGTTCAAATAAGATATACAATGAGCAAATCTAGTGTTATTCCTGTCCATAAAATAATTGAGCGCCTTCAGTTTGAGAACCCTTGGTGGGTGACTAAGGAGATTCCTTTGGTTTATAAAGAAATGTCCAAACGGCTGTATTTTGATTTATTTTATCCCTTTGTCCAGGAAACGGATATTAGGCGTGCTGTTGTTTTAATGGGGCCAAGAAGGGTTGGAAAAACAGTGATGATGTTTCATACCATAGACCAGTTGATTAATGACGGTGTTAATCCTCAACGCATATTCTTTGTTGGGATAGATAATCCGATATACGTCCAATTGAGTTTACAGGACATATTAGATTTATGTTTGGATTCTCTTCAATTGAAAGATCTAAGCGGTACTTATATTTTTTTTGACGAAATCCAATATTTAAAAGATTGGGAGAGACATTTAAAGGTTTTGGTAGACACGTATCCAGATACTAAATTTATCGTTTCAGGTTCTGCTGCGGCAGCATTGAAATGGCATAGTACAGAAAGTGGTGCAGGAAGATTTACGGATTTCATGTTACCACCACTTACTTTTCAGGAGTTTATTCATTTGAAAGATAAAAATCATCTGATTGTGCAAGGTCAAATAGAATATGACCGTAGTCCTATTCCGTATTGGTTGCCATTAAGTATTGATGAATTAAATACAGAATTTCAAAAATATCTTAATTATGGTGGTTATCCAGAGGTTGTGTTATCTGAAAAAATTCAAAGTGATATGGGACGTTATGTGAAAAGCGATATTGTTGATAAGGTCTTATTGAGAGATCTGCCCAGCTTATATGGAATTAAGGACGTTCAGGAGCTCAATCGTTTTTTTACTTATATAGCCTATAATACTGGAAATGAATTCTCATACGAAGTGATGTCAAGAGACAGTGGGATACAAAAAGATACGTTAAAAAAGTATCTGGAGTATTTGGAGGCTGCCTTTTTGATCAAGGTTTTAAATAAAGTCGATATTAATGCGAAAAGATTAAAGAGAGTGACCAGTTTCAAGGTATATCTTACTAATCCATCTTTAAGGACAGCCCTTTTTTCTCCGGTAAAGGCTACAGATGATGAAATGGGAAATATGGTAGAAACGGCTATTTTGTCTCAATGGATGCATCGGGAAAACTTAGATTTAACATATTCGCGATGGAAAGACGGTGAAGTAGATTTAGTCCTCGTCGACCAGCAAAAGTTTAAACCACGTTGGGGAGTAGAAATTAAATGGAGTAATCGTTATTTTGAGAAACCTCAGGAATTATCTAGCTTAATCCAGTTCTGTAATAGCAATAGCTTTAAATCTTCCATGGTTACATCTATAGATAAATTAGGGGTGAAACAAATTGGGGATATAAATTTCACATTTATTCCTGCTTCGATCTATGCTTATAATATCGGTGAGAATACATTAAAAATGAAAACGAAATCTTATTTATAATTCAATGGCTTTTGAAAGGATTTTTCGAACAATACCAACCCTGGTGGGCAGCACCTTTTTTGTCGCTGTCGAGCACCTTTATCGGGGTCTCGTCTGCCCGTAAATAGCCTTTTGCTTTTGTATCGAAGACCAATTGTTCATAAAGTGGTTCAAGTTTGATCAGTGCCTCTTTTGTCCAGCCTTCGATGGTCGAGGAAGCGATCTGTATGTTTTCTCTGGCGAAGATCTGCTTCTGGCGGTACAGCGGGAGATGATCTTGGTATTTACCGGTCAGTATCATTGCCAATAAGCCTGCCTCCCAGTATCCCTCTGTCGATGACACGCTCTGGAAGTTCGCCAATACGTACACCATCTCCATTTTTAGGGGTGTATTTATAGCGGATATAACGTTTGATATAAAACTTTGCCGGTTCGCACTCCAGTACCTCGGTGAGTAATCTCAGTATTACCAGAGTCATGTTTAACTGAACAACCTTTCTATTTTCCTAGTTGTTCTTTCTGCTTGAGACAGTTATTCAGATAGCCGTTGAACCTGAATTTTTATTCTTATAATATTTTTTTACAATATTTACTATCTTAGTAAAAGCCAAATAACTGAAAGCCAGACAAGTCATCAACTAAAATACTTAAATATGAAAAGACCTTACCTAATTACCTTATCATTGTTGCTATTGTGTAGCTTCAATATTGTCGCAAGAGGGCAGCAGCAGTCTAAAAAACCGCTTCCTAAACCAGCCATAGACAATCCCATAAATGTAGATACAAGTGAGTTTAAAAACATCATCACAGCTCCTTATAACCTGTTTTACCTAAGTAAATATCTCGACAACCCTACTCTGAATTCAAGTGAAACTGAAATGATATATGGGAGTCTAGTGAATTTAGTTGGAAAAGATAAGCTAGATGCCGTTGGAAAAGACTCTCCGTATACTACAATTGCCAATTTTAAAAAGAAAGCAATAAATGCTAAGGCTTTATTCATAACAAAATTGTTAAATGAAAATAAAGGAAATAAAGCTCCCGCCAGTTTAAAAACATTAGCTGAATTGCTGGAAGACTATAATAAAAAAAATGATGAAATTGCTGCTTTAAATGAAGGTATTGCTGTGTTAAACATCAGAAAAAGAGACATTGATAACGCAATCACTGTTTTAAAGAATCCTATACAAACTACTGTTAATCAAGACTCAATTATAAAGAGATTTCAGGATCTGCTTGACACACCTAGGTCATCTATCAGTTCAATCGATCAATTAAATACATTGTTAGGCCTACAAAAAAAATCACTGGATGACAGTTTAAAAAAAGAAATTGCTAAATTGGATACAAGCGGTATATTGATAAAATGTGCGAAGAAATTATCTGAAGATATCGACAAAGAAACCAAGCATTTGGCAGATAGCTTGTTAAAAAATGGGATCTTTTCAATGGATATTAAAAGCTATTTCAATGAATATCATCCGGCCCAGAAAGCATCATTTCAAATAAATCTAACTACAGTAGCTCAGAATGCTCAACAGGGATTGAATTATACGGGGTTAAGTATTCCCTCACAATCCCAAATGATAGATGCCATGGCTATGTTCCTGGCAAAAAGAGCAAAACAGGAAGCCGCTATTTGGTTTATGGACCAATTGCGCAAAAGAGTAAATAATCCCCTGATATATGATGTTTTTCCAACTACAATTGAGTTATTAGATGGACTCTCTGATTACAGAACAGCAAATTTTGGTACTTCTTGGCGATACGCTATCTCGAAGGATTTTGTAGAAATGCCACGAAATGTTTCAAAAAGCAGCTGGACAAGACAGTTTTTGACGCCACAAAATGCAGCAAACCTGGAAATAGCTGTCGAACTTGGATATAATATTGACGGGTTGATCAAAGCGAGATACAATTATAGAGATATCATTCGTCAATTATATCTTAATCCCTCTTACAGTCCTGATCCGAATATATCAACAAATATTGCAGGGGGAATAAATCAATATTCCCACAACATCATTGCGTTACTATATATAGTGACAAATGAATTATTTACCATTAAAGATAAAAACACTTATAGGCTCCTGGGATATGAAGAACTAAAAACGTTGGATAAAAAGCAATGGGACATCTTAATTGAACTGCTCAGATTGAAATACGGGGAAGTATTTGAAAATTTACCAGGCACCAAAAAGGATATAATTGATAAGAAAGACAAAATCATCGCTTGGTTAAGTCCAATTTTATTGTCTTTAGGTCAATTCGACAAGATCAATCAGGAACAGCAGGCTTTGATCGAAAAGAATAAGTCGGACCAGATAAACCATTCATTTTCCAATACATGGAACATACTTGCACAAGTGATTTCTAATTTTGAAAATTACCCTCTCCTAAACAATAAGGATAATAATGATCAATATTTGAAAAACATCAAAAACGTGTTTGATATTATAGAAAACATTCAGGAGAAAAATTTCGTTGCCGCTACACAGAATACTTTGGCGTTGGTAGATTCATATTACAAAGCCGGTGTTTCTCAAAATCTCGTAGCTATAGATAAGTTAAAAAATTTCGCATCAAAAAAACATCCTGACAAAAAGTATGAATTAAAATACGAAGCAAATAAAACACGATTTACGATTAAGCTTAATAATAAGGAAACGGTAATAGAGAACGAAGATTTGGAATATATTAAGTATTTGGGTACAAACCTACAGCGTCTTGATGAAAACGACCGATCAGCCTTCATCACAACAAGTAAAAAAACTATTCAAGGAAGGAAGGTGTTATCAGGATTAAAAGAGATAGCAGGTGTATTACCCCGTGATAGCTCGAATAACAAAGATTTGATATATCTAATTAACCGTATAGCTCTTTACAAAATCGTATCAGAAACGAATAACCCAAGTGAACATGCTGCAGCAATAAGTTTATTTTCTGGCTCAATTTCCAAAATGGACAATCTTGTTTCAGTTTTACCAAAGTTATCAGAAATGTCGTACGCTAATCAACTGGTTAAACTGTCAGGATTTTTTGGAGACGTTATCTCTTCCTCTTCATCGGCTGAACTAGCAAATGTAATCGAGTCGCATGCACTACCTCCGACCTCTTATAAATTAAAAAGGAAAATGTCTTCATCTGTGGATTTAAATGCTTATGTCGGAGCATTTGCTGGAAGAATTGTTCCAATTGGAAATTCGTCATTAAATTGTAAATGGACAGGCGGTATAACTGCCCCAATAGGTGTCACCATCCGACCTGCAGGCTCCTTCTTCAAATATTTTAATTTCAACGTGCAACTGCTGGAATTAGGAAATCTCGTAAATCACTATCTTATTACGCCAGACTCAGCCTACAATAAGGACGTCCATTTTAGCGAAGTCTTTAGTCCCGGAGCTAATATTTTATATAATATTAAAAACACCCCTTTCGTAGCATTTATTGGAGGAAAACTGCTTCCGTTAAAAGCATACTACGACGAAGGACTTAAGAAAACGATTAATGATAAGGCTTTCGACGCTGCGATATTTAGCATCGGATTGAAAATTGATATTCCGCTCGTCAATCTACATTCCGGCGAGTGATATGCTGAACACACTCGCTAAATTCGAGATGATATGGGGTATTTATCAAAATCGGGATCAAAAAATAAATTAAAAAGTTGATCAAATAAAAATGCCACCTTATTTAATATCAGGCGGCATTTTTATTTCGACATGCATAATACTTACATTTCAATCGAAGCTATTTCTTTAAGCGGATATACCACCATCGATGGTAAAACTGCTTCCAGTAATATATCCCGCTTCATCCCCTACCAAGAAATTAACTAGCGCTGCGATCTCCTCGGGCTGCGCAAAACGCTTTAAAGGTATCGCGTTCATATAATGTTGTCGGACAGCCTCGTCTGCTTTTTGTAGCATATCTGTATCTGTCGCTCCGGGCTCTACGCTATTGACCGTAATTTGTCGAGGTGCTAAGTCCCAAGCCAATCCTCTCGTATATGCAGAAATAGCAGCTTTGGTCGCAACATAATCTGATAAACCTGGCCCTCCGATCCGGATACCGCCAACGGAGGCTATATTTACGATACGCCCGCCATCTGGCATATACTTTTGCGCAGTACGTACGGCTTCGGCCACCGAACGGATATTTACATCGATTTGGCGATCGTATTCATGCGATCTTTCGTCAGACGTTTCGATAGCACCTCCTACCGATAAAGCAGCATTGTTCACCAGTATATCTATCTTCTGAAATAGAACTACAGCATCTTCAATTGCTTTGCCAACTGCCCCCTTCTGTGAACCATCTGCTTTGATTGCGAATGCTTTGCCACCATTCTGATTTATCTCACCTACAATCTGCTGTGCTACCTGATCAGAATTTAGATAGGTAAAAGCAACTGTAGCACCTTCTTTTGCTAGACGCTCCACGATGGCACGTCCCATACCACGTGTTCCACCGGTAATGAACGCTACTTTTTCATTTAATTTTGACATCTTATTTGAATTTAATTTTTTATTCCAATCTTATTAAACGGATATTTCCGGGCAGTAAAATGGCCCTTAGGAAATGTCCAGCTTTAGCCTTTTTAATATGACGTCACAAATTTTCCATTGCCCGTCAAACCGCTATCTTTCATATCCGAAATTCTTGTGTTTAGAGAACCTTGATAACCACTTTTCCTGTGGTATGATTGCTTTCTATCGCCGAATGCGCCAATGGGATTTCGTCGAGTCCAAATCGCTTGGATATGTAAGGCGTTAATTTTTTTTCTTCCAACAACCGGGCAAGTGCTTTCATATCTTGTCCATTTGATACTACGTTATTGTAAAATGCATTAATATTGCGCTTATCTGCCAAGTCTGCCCACTTACTGCCTACGATATGATCCCAGAGGCTAAGCAAGGTTGCACCATCCTTAAGCGCCTGCATAGATTTAGCAATATGCTCATCACGTAGTCCTTCGATGACATAATCAACCGGAGACAGGATATCAAGAAAATTGGTAGTCTGATAATCTATAAACTCATCGGCTCCCAATCCCAATACGAACTCTCTTTTAGCGCCTGATGCCAATGCGATAACATAAGCCCCAAAATATTTAGCGAGCTGAACTGCGAAATGGCCTACTCCACCGCCAGCCGCTGTTATAAATACCCGGTCACCAGGCTTGATCCTGAACTTATTCAACGGCTGCCACACCGTTAATGCAGCCATTGGTACTGCGGCGGCCTCTTCATAGCTAATATTCGCTGGCTTGAGCGCGATATCATTGATACTCGCCACCACGTACTCGGCGTAGCCTTTGGCATGTCCCGGTGTCGTATAGGTCGGAAAGTTCAACAAACCAAATACCGCATCACCTACTTTGAAATGTGCTGTATCCGCTCCTATCTCCACGATCTCCCCAGAGATATCCCATCCAAGGATCTTCGGTGATTCTCCATTGAAAATATAATCCAATCGACTATCCCTTCGAGCATACACATCAGTCGGATTGATCCCTATGGCATGAACTTTTATAAGAACCTCTCCATTTCCGGGATGAGGTATAGGGAGATCTGCCATCATCAGCTGTTCTGTGCCTCCCTGGGATTTTAAAATAACTGCTTTCATTGTGCAATCAAAATTTATTTATAGCACAAAGTTACGATGCTCATTACTGGAATATGGAGTTACTATCACCGATGATACCCACGGGCACAAACCCACCTTAAACACTTTGATCAATAGGGGCACAAATTGCTTAATTGAACTAAAAAACTTAATTTAGTACCACAGATATTAGGTTACATATAATGGCTGAAAGCGCAAAAACTAAAATAGATAAAGATGATGTACAGGCGTTACAGGATACCATCTATGTGATAGGTGGTAAATGGAAGCTACCGATCATCTATTCAATTTGTTGCGGCAACAAGCGATTTACTGATATTGAACGCAGTATTCCGGGTATCACAACAAGAATGCTTTCCCGAAATCTGAAAGAGCTCGAGGACAATATGCTGATTATCCGAAAAGTAGACCCTGACTTCACGACTATCATTGAATATGAGTTTACCGAGCACGCCAAAGCCTATGGCAACTTGATATTGCAGATGATTGATTGGGGGAAGGAACATAAACAACTCATCATTAATGAGAACAGGCTGCAAAAACAAAAAACACCAATTTTCTAAATAAAGATCTACAGATCCTACAATCACAAAAAGGAACCAATGTTTTTTAATGAGCTATAACTCTCCTATCAATAACTTGAATAATGTCCTCCCTGCAAAATCCCCTCTAAAAATTTATGGGTATATTTGGTAATAACATCTGAGCGGAAAAAGCAAAATATGCCAACAACTCGACAACAAGGAATTGACAGCATGGGTAGGGTTTAATTCAGTTTTATACTATGGATGCAAAAGAACTTTTAAGAGAACATATAGCAAAACGGGCGTCGCTTACCCCGGAGGAATTTGATTATGTCTTTGAGCATTTTAAGCCACTTTCTTTTAGCAAAGGACAGATGGTCATACGGGAGGGTGATAAAGTAAATTGCGAGTATTTTGTCGTTTCAGGATGCTTAAAGACATTTTACATCAATGATGATGTAAAGATGTACATTCTGCAATTTTCAATGCCCACATGGTGGGCATCTGATTACAATGCTTTGTACGCACAGACCAAAGCTACGGTCAATCTGGACTGTATTACCGATGTTGAGCTGCTCGGCCTTTCCAATGAAGACCGGGAAAAAATCTGCAGCGAAATACACCAAATGGAACATTTTTTTCGCTGGCGTACCAATGGTGGCTATGTCGCATCCCAAAAACGCTTGCTTTCCTTTATGAACAATAACGCCAAAACCAGGTATGAGGAATTGCTTCGTATGTACCCGCAATTATACAACCTCGTTCCCAAGCACCTGATTGCTGCTTATTTGGGCGTATCAAGAGAAACACTAAGCCGTCTTTACAATTCACACAAGAATGTGATGTAAGTCACGTAATTTTTGTTCTGTTCATTGCCACCTTTGACGGTGTAATTAAAAAAGAAATATCATGTGGAACGATACGAAAATTACCCGGTTAATAGGTATTGATTATCCAATATTGCAGGGACCCTTTGGCGGCAACCTTTCGTCTGTTGAATTGGTAGCAGCCGTTTCCAATATGGGCGGTTTGGGCGGTTATGGTGCTTATACATTAAGCCCGGATGAAATTATTGGCATTGACAGCAAGATAAAAGCAGCCACCGGCAAACCTTACAATCTTAATCTATGGGTATCTGAAACCGATGCGCCCGGCGGGCTGGCAACGGATGAGCAGTACGAACGTGCAAAAAAGGCTTTCAGCCCTTATTTTGAAGAACTGAACATTCCCTTTCCCGAAAAACCCGCTCCTTTTAAGACCCGGTTTGAAAATCAATTAGCCGTCGTGCTGGATATTCGCCCAAAGGTGTTCAGTTTCGTGTTTGGTACTTTGCCCGCTGACGTGATGGAAGAATGTAAAAAAAGAGGCATTGTAACGGTAGGTGCAGCGACAACGCTGGATGAAGCTATGGCATTGGAACGCTCAGGCGTGGATGCCATTATTGCTTCTGGGTTTGAGGCAGGCGGTCATCGCCCGTCTTTTATGGCTTCGGCGGAATCATCCACGACCGGAACATTCGTACTGCTGCAACTAATCAGCGAAAAAGTGAAAGTGCCTGTAATAGCTGCGGGAGGTATTGCTGATGGCAAAGGCATCGCAGCGGCACTGACGTTAGGTGCTGATGCAGCACAGATAGGTACGGCTTTTTTAGCCTGTGACGAATCCGGTGCGCTGCCAGCCCACAGGGAAATGCTATTTTCGGATAAAGCAAAATATACGACCCTATCAAGAGCCTATACCGGTAGACTGGGCAGAGGGATCAGCACACCGATCACCAAAAACTTGGTGGGACATGAGCAGTCTATTTTGCCATTCCCCTTGCAAACTACATTAATGTCTTCATTGCGAAAAGCAGCCATAGAGCAACAAAAGTCGGACATGGTGTTTTTTTGGGGCGGACAGATTGCGCCCCTGTTGAAGCACAAAAAGGCATCCGCCTTAATGCGGTCACTTGTCGAAGGCACGAATGCACATTTTGATGCAATGAGATAGTACCTCCAATTTGCTCCAACTTTTTTGACTTTTAGAGAATGTGATGTAGGTCACGTAACTGCCCCCTGATTACATCGTTACTTTGTTGTAGAATTTTAAAACAATAAAAATTTAAAAAAATGAGAACACAAAAATTCAACATCGTAACTGCACAGAGCAACATCGACTGGGTAGGTAAAAAAGTAACCGGAGCACACAACGGAACCATCAATCTGAAAGATGGAGAAATCACTGTATCTGAAGGTCAGATCAAAGGAGGAAGATTTGTGGTAGATACAACATCTATCAAAATATTGGACATCACAGACCCTGCGACCAACGCACAATTTGCAGGTCACCTGGCTTCTGATGATTTCTTTGGTATCGACCAGCACCCCGAAGCCTACTTCACCATCACGTCTGTACAAGGTGACCAGGTTGAGGGGGATCTTACCATCAAAGGCATTACAAATCCGGTGGTATTCGACATTAAGGCTACCATTAATGACGACACGTTTACGGCAACGGGTAAAATCGTCATTGACCGTACCAAATACGGGATCAAGTTCCGTTCCGGTAATTTCTTCCAGAACCTCGGCGATACACTCATTTACAATGATTTTGAGCTGAATGTATTATTAACCGCAAAAGCAGTGGAAGAAGCTGCTCACGCATAAATCTTATTGTCATGCCATTCGTAAAAATTGAAATCACAAAGGAGGGCGTTACCCGTGAGCAAAAACAGCAATTGATAAAAGGCGTTACCGACCTTATTACAAATACGCTGAACAAAGATCCGCACCTAACCCATATCGTTATACAGGAAGTTGAATTGGACGATTGGGGCTATGCTGGAGAACAGGCCTCCGTATTACGTGAAAAAGGCATTACTGCCGATAAAAAATAAGATTATGAGCAAACAGACAATTATTGTAACCGGAGCATCATCTGGTATCGGTGAAGGGGTGGCCAAATATTTTTTGGAAAAGGGCGATAATGTAGTCATTAATTCCACCACACCGGAAAAATTGGAGCGTGTGTACCAGCAATTAGGCGGCGGTAACAATCTCGCAATGGTGGCAGGCAACGTAAAGGACAAAAAGACCGGAGCACGGTTGGCCGACGTTGCTTTGGAAAAGTTTGGCAGCATTGACGTACTGATAAACAATGCCGGGATTTTTGACAACAAGCCTTTTCTTGAAGTGGACGAGGCATATCTTGACAAGTTTTTGGACACCAACCTGAAAGGAACGTTTTTCACTTCGCAAGCCGTTGTTCCGCAAATGCTGAAACAGCAGGGAGGCGTGATTATCAACATTGGTACACCGCTGGTATATTATGGGTTAGGTGGCGCTCCGGCTTCCGCCCCCGTAGCAAGCAAAGGGGCCATCCATGCACTAACAATCCAATTAGCTGCCGAATTTGGCAGCCGGAATATACGGGTAAATACAATTGCGCCCGGTGTGATACGTACTCCAATGCACGGTGACAGCAGCGATAAAATGGCGGGCATACATCTTGTGAACCGTGTGGGCGAAGTGCAGGACGTTGCAGAGATGATTTACACCGTTGCCAAAAGTAATTTCATTAACGGGGCTATTATCAATGTCGATGGCGGCATGGGAGCTGGTCACAATTTAAAATAAGATGAAAAACATACAATTAATCGTTTTGCTGTCCTGCATTTGTTGGGGCAGCAAAGCTCAAAACAAAATTAAAATGGAAACGCAAAAAGAAAAAATAGCCGCTATTTCTGATGTATTGGAAAATCGGTATTTCAAAGGGATTTACGAAGGTAATGTTGCTTTATTAAGCACTGCTTATCATCCTGGCGCACTGCTCTTTGGGGATGTGAAAGGTCAGCCTTACGCAAAAAATCTTGCAGAGTATCTTGATGGGGTCGCACACCGACAAAGTCCGAAGGATTCGGGCAAGCCATTCCATGGCGAAATTCTCAAGATTTCTACCGTCAACTCGATTGCTATTGCTGAAGTGAAAGTGAAGATGTACGACTTTTACTATCATGACTACCTTTCATTTCACAACATCGATGGCCAATGGTTAATCGTAAATAAGATGATGACAGATACAGCTGATCAAATATAAGGAACGAAGCACATGAATCAACATACAATTGACGGCTTTGCCAGATATGGCAGATACGACTACAGGAGAACGGGCATACTTATCGTGGATCCGTATAATGATTTCTTGCATCCTGATGGCAAATCTTATTTCAAATCAAAAGCAGTGATTGAAAAGATCAATCTGCTGGATAATATGTCAGCCATAATAAATACCGCACGAACGTTGGGTATACAGATCCTATATGTCCCCCATCATCATGCCGAACCCAATGATTATAGGCATTGGAAGTACCCAACAGCGACACAGCTTTCGACTAATGAGCGGCAGCTTTTTGCGAAGGGTTCGTGGGGAGGAGAATTTCATCAGGATTTCTTACCTACGCCAGATGATATTATTATTAAAGAGCATTGGTCACAAAATGGATTTGTAAATACTGACCTTGACTTTCAACTGAAACAGCATGATATTGACCGAATAATCCTCATTGGTATGTTGGCAAATTCCTGTATCGAAGCGACAGGCCGCATGGCGATGGAACTAGGGTATCATGTTACACTGGTAACGGATGGTACTGCTGCATACTCATGGGAGAATATGCACGCCGCTCACGAAATTAATGGTCCAACGTATGCTCACGCTATCTTGAAATCAAATGAGCTGATTCATATCCTGAATATGGAAGGTTAACGTTTTGGATACCACACTGATAAAATATAAAAAACGACATGGGTACAATATGAAAATAGCAGATCAAATAGTCGATTCGAGTTTTAGCGCTATAATAAACGCTCCGATCGAAAAAATAAATATTCCGGAATGGGTATTTAGTTTAACAGAAGCAGAATATCAAAGCTGCTCGCCAGCACATATCACGGCAGCGAAAGGAATAGGTGCCGACGGGCGGCGAATGTCAGTCAATGTTGAGGTGATAGGCGGCAACCCTATGGTTCAACATTACCAGGAGGAAATTTCAAAGCCACACCAACTCGTTCTGACATCTTTCTCGGATGTATTCACCCCTACGGGACGAGTCGTTATACATGTGCAATGGGAACTTTCCGTAAAAGCAATCAACGACAAACAAACGGAATTTACGAACCGGGTAATAACTCACGCAACCGACGAAATGATGTTAATACTCGCAAAACAAGGAATCCCATTTGAAACTTTTAAAGCGCAACGGCAACCGATTTCCATAGAACACAACCGTGGCGAAACTCCTCTATTTGCAGCCAGTATCGAGCGTCAAACATTAGGGCTGGCTACAGGAAAAACGGACACCATTGCTGAAGCTTGACCATATCCCAAGTTTATAGTAGATTTGGAATAGACCATATTGGATTTTATTTAATTGATTTAAACGATGACCAACGAATTATTTGAATTTGAGATTTTAAAAGCTAGCAGAACCAGGTTGCTCCAATTATTAGAAACGGTTGACAACAAAATATTATTTAAAATCCCTGAAAACTTCAACAATAATATAGTTTGGCAGATTGGCCACTGTATCACATCCCAACAGAGGCATATGTATATGCGCAGCGGGCTGCCAATGCATATATCACAATACACCCCCTTTAGCTTACCAATTGGCATCACCATAACCAATCACCTCCAAGCACTTCAGGCTGCTAACTTTCACGAAGCCGAGCACTATGGAATAATATTGAGCTATTTAAAACTTCTAAATTAAATAAGGTATAAGTATGCCCTATCTCAATGTAATAATGCTTCATTAACCGGAAATCATAACACCTCTAGATCAGTGCGGGAATAGGTGGCATTGTTGAACAGTTATTTTTCTTCCGACAAGCCGCAGAATATATGCTCGTTACCGACAGGTGTATGTATGATGGATACCATGAGGATATGTTATGCGTAGTTGATACTATCTCAAAATTTAACAAGGATAATAGACTGAAAGTCAATTATTATCCTTACCTTTGACCAAAAGTTCTGCTACTTATTTAACCCCACTTAGCAGATAACGAAAGTGAATTCACGGTCTTCCTATCAACAGGAAAAAGATTCGACGTCAAAAGAAACAACAGCACCCTTAACAATTCCACATGTCACCATCTATAAAATTCAGTAATGTAAATACATTCTTTTCAAAATCACTCAGAGTAAGGGTAAACGAATATTTTAAAGTTAGCGGTAAATCTAAAACAGGCGATTGGAGGGTTGGTTTAAAGGCGGCCATCCTATTTGCTTCATTTATAGGTCTTTACACACTACTTATATTTGTGCAACCTTATTGGCCTGTCAGTATCCTATTGTGTTTGTTCTTGGGCCTCAATTTTGCAGCAATCGGCTTCAATATCATGCACGATGCCGGTCACAATTCTTTTTCGCGCAATACGAAGATTAACACCATACTCTCATATTCGTTGAACCTTGTCGGGGGCAATATATACTTCTGGAAACTTAAACATAACATCGCTCACCACACGTATACCAATATCGAGGGAGAGGACCATGATATTGAGATCAAGTTCATGCGTGTGCACCCCGATCAGCCAGTCAAAGGTTATCACAAGTGCCAGCGATACTACTTTATTTTCCTATATGGCGTATCTTACCTCGCTTGGATTTTCTTTCAGGACTATGAAAAGTACTTTCGGCAAAAGCTCGGTAAGAACTCCGAAAGGTTTGCTTTTCCGCTTAAAGAGAGAGTTATCTTTTGGATCAGTAAAATGTTCCATTTCGGTATATTTATAGTCATACCGGTGATCGTTGTCGGATGGTTGCCGACCCTGGTCGGTCTGTTGGTGGCGGGATTATTGTGCGGGATCTGCTTGGCAACCGTCTTCCAGCTTGCACATGTGGTTGAAGAAACGGAATTCAAGTCCATAGTAACCGACAAGCTAGAGGAAGAATGGATGGCACATCAGGTGCAGTCGACAGCTAATTTTGCCACTAGGAATAAGGTGTTGACCTGGCTGCTCGGTGGATTGAATTTTCAGGTGGAGCACCATCTTTTCCCAAAAATCTGCCACGTGCATTATCCTGCAATCAATAGGATCGTAAAGGAGACCTGCAAAGAGCTCGGTATCAAGAACATTGAATATGAGACCTTTCGGGAGGCATTCAAATCCCATATACGGGTCATCCATAGCCTGTCCCATTAGAAATCCTTCTATTCCAGCTACGCGCAGAAGAAGGCAATTAGGTCAATTGAGGTCTGGTTGCCGATCGGTTTTTCGTCCACGTATCAGTTTTGCTAAAAAAAAGCGGGCAAAAGCCTGGTCTAATAATCCAGCTTTATACCCGCTCCAAATTAATCTACCTTAGTGCAAGTGCATATTATAAGCTATTTTTAAATCGCCTATTTTCTTTTTTTACGGAAGACATTATCCGTTAAATCTTTAGAGACAGTATCCTTTTCTTTTTGATAGGATGACTGCGTTTTCTCTTTTGTGCTTTTTTCCTTTTTTGTGTTTTTACTCATGATGTATGGATTTTATAGTGTGTATGATCCTTTCTCCTTTTCAATGTTCATACTTGATCTGGAGGAATAATATTAAGCCGTTTTTCTCTCTGAGGTACGCTAGCAGCTAGTTGTTGAACTAAAAATTTCCGAAAGATATATTGTGGAGAATTTAAAGATAAAACAAGTGATTTATCATATTTGATCTACCGAATGGGGTTATATGAAATAGTAGATACTAATATTAAATGTACAAATAATAATTGACAATGAAGCATCTATTGTTCAAAAAAAACTATCTCACAGGTTCTTGTGTGTAATCCTCCATCTTAAGCCTTGCCATTAAATAACTTATGGTAGATTCCGCACCTTGATTGATATTGACAGCATGCTCTTCTAGACCATCAAAACAGCCTCCGGTAATGGGATTATAAACGATCTGTCTAATATGATTCCGTCCCAAGAACCAGTCGAATACTATTCGGATAGTCTTCTTATATTGCTCATCCTTTGTAAACTTATAGAATCTATCTAGTGCAATAATGGTATAAGCAACATCAATGGGCTGCTCTCCGCCCCTTGGCTCGGTTCTCAGCTGGCCGCGCTGTGCCCACCCTTTGTTGGAAATTACATGAATCTCATCGTCGACAATAATCCTGCTCAACAAGAAATCAAAGGATTGATAGCCGATGTCTCTATATCTTTTATACCCAGTTGTCTCATAGGCAATCAACATGGCTTCTGGGATAACACTATTGCCATAGGTCATGTAAGATTCATACCAATGCCAATCTGTAGAGCTCTCATGTTCAAACATGGCTGCCAAACGATCCGCTAGGACTTCTATGATAGCTTTATAATTTTTGCCCTTCTTAAAACTCAGGCCCTTAATGGTAAAGGCCATGGATCTTGTCGAATAATACACTAATGCATGCTCAGATGCACGCTCCAAAAGCTCTATCGCAAATATTACTATCCTTTCAGGCAAAAGATCGGCCATACCAACCACTTCACCCAGAGCCCAGACAGCCCTGCCATTGGCATCTTCAAGATTCTCCTGTTTATTTTGTGTAGTAAAATTGCCGCTCCTGTCTACATAATTCAGAAATGTACCATTTTCTTGCATACAATAACCTATAAAATCCAAGTATTTCTGGATCAGGTCAATGGTTTCATAAGATTCATATATTTTATAGTGATGCAACATGGCTATAAGCGCTCTTGCATTGTCATCCAATGCATAACCGCTTGCAAGGTCGGGCATAGAGATGTCCGCAAACTGAACAAATCCACGCCCCTCAGACATCCGAAAAATATGATCCAGGTTGACGGGAGGGACTGAGTATATCATTTCCCTCTTTTTATCTAGCAGAAGCTCAAAAAGATCAACATGAGCTATGGCAACGTTTTGCCAGGAGGTCTTGACCATTTTTTGAAGATTCACACGATGGATTTCCCTTAATTTAAGTTCATCATCCAAAATTTGATTGACTGCAGCCGCAACCTGCTCAGAGTCTTCAAAACCAACTATGGTCCCCATATCTTCCTTTAAAATCTCTTTCACGTGAGGGATTGGCGTCGAAACAATGGGGCAGCCAGCGCTCAGCGCATAAGAAAATGTACCGCTAACCGCCTGTAAGGGGTCTTTTGAGGTAAAAAGATACACATCGGTGATCGATAGATAGGCTAATAAGTTTTCTGTTGAAAGAAATTCATTAACAAAACGGACATGATCTGAAATGTCATATTGATCTATGATTGCCTCAAGTTTGTTTCTATACGTCTCTCCTTCATATCGTAAAAGATTGGGGTGTGTCATCCCTAAAATAAGAAACATTACATTTGGATGCTGTTCGATAATAGCGGGTAGTGCGTAGAGTGTTGTTTCTATACTCTTGCTGGGTCCCAGTAAACCGAATGTACTGAGGATTTTCTTGCCCACGAGACTATACCGCTCAAGAATGGCGTGCTTATCCGTCGCCGGAGCTAAATGCGTGCCATGCGCAATTACCGTTATTTTACCGGCAGGAATTTTGTAAGTAGCAATAAGGATATCGGCGGATCCTTGTGTCATCACGATAATTTGCGAACAATTATAAGCAATAGCATATACATTTTCAAGCATCGTGCAATCTGGCGCTGGCAGCACCGTATGGAAAGTCAGGACAATAGCAAGTTGTGCTGCATTAAGATCCTTGAGAAACGTTATGAACTTAGTTTCTTGACCAACGAAAAGGCCAAACTCATGTTCGATACAAATCAATTTAATGTCCTGATCAAACAGTATGTTTTCAAGAATAGTATCGAAAGAAAGTGGGTTTGCTATATCTAGTTTCCCTAATGGACCATCTTCTTGAGATGTAATATCATCTATTATCGGTATAGGAATTAGTCGATAAGACTCTTCAAATTTACTCGCGATAGCCTTCATTAGATCTGTTGTGTAGGTTGCAATACCGCAGGCGCGTGGAGGATAGGTGGATAGGAATGCTATTCCTCTTTTTGTTGCTGAAATCATTGTTGGGTTTTTAAGTTAAGTCCTTGCATACGATCTTCCTGTATCTTTGACAAGGTGCTGCACGTAGGGAGGTTTATAAATATACAAAATTAAACTGTAATAAAGGCATTAATAGTTCTATTGAACTCTCGTGCTTCTTAAGGATACACTTAATAAAAGTTGTCTGCTTTTTTTATGCAAAAAAACTGAACCAGATCGTTACAGCCTATCTCTTCAGAGTTCGGAATTTTTGATAAAATTATTGAGTGGGTCACCTGACAAACTAAAAAACGTACTCAACAAAGGGCTGACGGTGATAAAATTTAACTATAACGTTTTCCACTTTTTGTATTACGAATCGCTGCTTTCCCAAATCGATGATGCTGTGCAAGGGCAACAAGTCAGTAGTCTACGGGCGTCCAAACCCTAGTTTTCGTGGATTGATTTCAAATGATCAACTGGGTAATTTTGGATACACTAAAAGAAGAATACGATGAAAAAGTTATTTTGCATAGCTGCACAGGTTTTTACCTTATTATTGATGAGCTCGTGCTCAAAGGATGGTGTCGATAGTGGTAGCGGCCCCAGCACTTACCCCACTGCCTTGAAGGGAACAATCTATTACGATTGGGCAACTGAAGGGGTTATTAAGATGAGCTTACCCGATGGTATCGGTGGATCCTTTATACCAGACGACACGAAACTGAATAATTTTGACATTTCGCGCGATGGAAAATGGAAACTAACCTCCGTAAATGCCAGCAGATTGGGACAATACGATGTAAAGTTTACCATCAGTGATATGAACAGCGGAAACATCGTTGAAGAGTTTATTTATAATAGTCCTGCCGGTAATACCTATTGTAAAGGCTATCTATCGCCCGACAACAGCCTGATCCTGGTCACATCGAATGACTTTGAAGACGGGTTGACTATTTTGAAACGAAACGGTGAATTTGTGACACGTATCGTGGACATCAATGGTGAACGGCTAGGTTTCAACGAATCCCGCTTATGGCTACCCCGCAACAACATTGTCTTGACACATGGAAAATATATCATCAAGTTGGCTCCCCCTTATAAGTCGGGAACATTAGTGAAAGAAATGAATTATCAGGACTGGGGCAAGTTGACCGTGAACCAGGAAGGAACACAATTCGCTCTCAACATCGGCAATCATATCTACACCATGGATATAAACGGTAACAATCTGAAGCAGATCACGTCGAGCAATTTCAAAGAATCTGTACCGGAATTTTCTCCTGATGGAAAATATGTATTGGTTGGTACAAATTATCGATCAACGGGAACACTTGGATACCTTTGGGACATGAAAATTATTCCGAATGACGGCAAGCAACACGATGTTGGCTTAGAAACCAATGGCGCTTCCGATGTCCTTCCTGTGATCTGGAAAGGAAAAGATAAAATTGAAAGTGCTGATGGACAGATGATTTGGCGATAATAAAAATTATTTTGTATTTTGAGAAATCAATATCCTGTTTGCGGTGCATGAATAAAACGTTACTATTTATCGCAATGCTTTTTGCATTGATCCGAATCAACGCCTTTGGGCA
The DNA here is from genome assembly GCF_026191775.1 of Sphingobacterium sp. InxBP1. NCBI lineage: Bacteria > Pseudomonadati > Bacteroidota > Sphingobacteriia > Sphingobacteriales > Sphingobacteriaceae > Sphingobacterium > Sphingobacterium sp. InxBP1. The sequence continues at coordinate 40,959 of NZ_JAINDX010000037.1, forward strand.
ACAGGAGGATCAACTGGAAAAGTTTAGTGATAGCCTATATCAGCAATTGCTTCGTCTGAATGATCTAGAACATAGAACCCAAGCGCTTTATGAATTAAGTTTCTTTTGGTCCGATTACGATAGTACCCAAGCGCTGAAGTATATTGCGGAAGCCGAACAGGTATTGGGCCCCATGCGCAAAACCAGCTACTTTAGGGGTTTATCGTATTTTTACCGTGCCGCGGTCTACTTTGACACTGCCCCTTTCCGGGCGAAGCAACTTTACTTACAGGCCGAAGATCAGCTTAAAAAAGCAGATCAAAAACATATACGCTCCGCTCAAAAACACCGTGCGAGGCTATGGGGTAGCTATGGTGCATTACTGCAGCGCGAAGGAAAGTCGGATGAATATGTGCATGTACTTCTCAACCAAGTGATACCGATAGCGGAACAGCTGAAAGATTCCACCCTGCTGGGAAATAATTATCAGAATGTAGCCATGGTGTTGATGAACCTGAAGGCATATGGCAAGGCCGAGCAATACTATGATAAGGCCTTTCAATCACTTCAGGGAAGAAACGACTCGGACGAGCAGCTCTTTACACTATCCGTTAATGCAGCCCGTAATGCATTGTTTCGAAAGGATGGTAAAACAGCCAAAATACGACTCGATAAAGCAGAGAAAATAGCTCGTCGTATTCCCAATTCATCCTACATTCCAATTTATCATGCTGTAGCAGGGAGCTATTGGGCTTCAGAAAAAAATATGGCTCGCGCAAATACACATTTTGAGCATGGGCTCACTGCCGCAAAGCGACAGCAGAACAATGATATGACCGCGGCCATAATTTTCGATCAATTCACCGCACTCCAAGCTGCTGGACAGCATCAGGCTGCCCTGGACAAGCTGCAGGCCATACTTCCTTATGTACAAAATAAAGAGTCCCTAAGAAACAGGCAGATGGTCTATGCTAATCTGGCGACTCAGGCGGTTAAATTGGGGCAGTTCCAACAAGCGACCCGCTGGTACGAAGCACACAAAAAAATTTCCGACACCCTATTTGTGAATCAGGGTGAAGCGCGCATTATAGAACTGGAAAAAATATATCAGACAGCCGAAAAAGAAAAGGAGCTATTGCGTATAAAAACAGAGAACCAAGGGCATCAGCTCGCCTTGCAAAAGACACGCATTTGGGTTGGTATTCTCGCATTCGGTCTGCTTGTATTATGCTTTTTATCATTTATCTGGTACACCGCATTCCTCAACAAGAAAAAGTTAGCTGCACAAAAAGAGATGCTCTTGAAAGAGGAAATCAAAAGTCGCAGGCAACAGGAAAAATTGAATCTTTATAATGCAATGTTACAGGGACAGGAAAGAGAGCGTAGCCGCATTGCAAGGGATTTGCACGACGGATTGGGCGGCATGCTGGCAAGTACCAAACTAAAACTTTCTGCCGTCGCAGCGAACACGAGGCCAAAGAAAGCAATAGAAACAACCACTGACCTGAATATAATCATTGAACAGCTGGACCATTCCGTTGATGAACTGCGACGGATAGCGCGCAATATGATGCCAGAATCTTTGTTATATATGGGTCTTGGAGTCGCCCTAAAAGATCTTTGCAATGCCATGTCACATCCCAATCTTCAGGTAGATTTTCAGGCATCACACCTACGCGACGAGTATCCGCAAGCTTTTCTGATTGCCGTATACCGGATTTTGCAGGAACTGCTCACCAATGCCATAAAGCATAGTGGAGCTTCGCAGGTATGGGTGCAATGTAGCCAAGTGGAAGATAAATTCCATATGAATGTAGAGGACAACGGTAAGGGTTTTGATCCCCAACATGCTTCCATGACCAAGGAAGGAATTGGTATTTCCAATATTCGCAATCGGGTAGACATCTTAAACGGACAATTAGAGATTGATGCAGCAGTAGGAAACGGCGCATCTTTTCACATTCAACTTGATATACATGGATAAGGTAATTTCGGTCATTATTATAGACGACCACCCACTCGTACTGAATGGATTTGAATTTATTTTGAAGAACAGCGCCGACATCGCGTTAATGGGTACATTTACCTGTGCTGCGGATGCTCTGGACTTTCTTCGCACCCGACCTGTCGATATTGTTCTTGTCGACATCAACATGCCGGGCATGAATGGTATCGATACCACGGTTATTATAAAGAAGGAATTTCCGAATACGCAGATCATTGCGATCAGCAACCTAAATGAAGGCAGCATTGCCCTTCGTATGCTGCAAGCGGGAGCCCTGGGCTATCTTCTCAAAAATGTCTCTGCTGAAGATTTACTTCAGGGGATACATGCTGTCCATCAGGGTGAGCAGATTCTTAGCCGCGAAATGAAATTTATATTAAAAGGTAACCAACAAGATTCCATTCCAAAGATTACAGAAAGGGAGCGCGAGGTGCTCAAATGGATGGCGCAAGGGCATACCACGCCAAAAATTGGTGAACTGATGTTTATCAGCCCATTGACTGTCGAAAGCCATCGGCGAAATCTGCTGCAAAAATTTGCAGTGACCAATTCGGTTTCCCTGATCCACAAGGCTACTGAAATGAAGTTTATTTAATAGCAATGCGCTGTCGTAGGACAGCGCAAACATTCAGTGGCATACCGGTACATATATCAGGTCTACACCTCCCGAATAGACATTGAACACCGGCCGTGATTCCCACACAATGGTACAGCCCTGCTGTCCGTTTCCACCCTGTTGGCTTCCTGATCTAAGCAGCTCAAAATGCGTATCTAAGATAGATTCTGCGGGTACACCGCCGCCGGCTTTAAGGTATTTAATTTTGACGTCCAACACCAGCTTGTCATCGAAAAGACGCCCCTTCCACATGATCTTTTTGGCACTGGCAGTCATCGATCCATTGACTTCCCCGTTCTCGGCAATGGAAACCTTGCCCGATTCAGCCGTAAACTGCCAGGCACGGCCGGTTTGCTTCCCCGGAATAGCAAAAGAAAATCCGTCTTGGTCAGATAGTTCCATTAAAAGTACTAATGTGGAGCTGTCGCCTTTTATTTTATCTATACTGAAAGAGCCCTTTCCTTTTACAGGTGTTAAGCGATCGTAGCCATGTAAATACATGGTCGACTCGGTATGACCAAGATAAGCCTGTTTATTCATGCGTTCGTTGAACGTCTGCTGGTAATCCCGGGAATCTTGCGATTTGCCGCAGGCCATCGTTGCAATCAATAGCGAAAGGATGATCGCTTTTTTGCTGTATTTCATAGTTAAATATCTCATAACGCTTTATTTCTTTTACACTGCCGTGCTAAGGAACGTGAGCTGCTTTACCCAGCTTTTATTACAAAATTAACTGTTAGGCCGCCAAGAGACATCCACGAAAACCATGAAAATTAAATCAAAAAAAGCCAGACAAGTTATCGAAGGTGACTATATCCCAGTGAATGGTGGCGAATCGACTGTACAAATGACCTGTTGTACAGTCTGATTCGACAGTCTTTAAGAGTATGGTCTGCAGAACTGATTAGACTCGTAAATGTCCAACTTAAATGTCAAAAGCACTCTCCTGCGGGCTTGCTAAATTAATAGCAGCCATCCCTAATCCCCATCCTTCTAACAATTTGTAAAAGGATACTTAACCTTGTCCAAAGCATCATTACCTCGTGGCTTTCCGACCACCTGAACTTTTAAGAGGATACTGCCAATTTCTGTTACGCAATTCCTCATACGAAACAGAAACGAAATCAAATATAGTTGTAGCAAGAATAATTAGCTTTTTTACTTGATAAATCGGAGTTATTAAATTGCTTTTGGTCGGGAGCTTTGTTACATATTAATAATTGTCATAAATTTTTGACAATGGTATATACGATTTCCTCTATCTTTAAATTCGCATTTTAAATTACCATACTGAATTGAAAATTCTTAATACCCTTGGCAATCACCAATCTTATAAAAGCTTTTCTTAAAGACCACTCCGTATTCAGGTACAGTATTAATTAGTTTCGTCTTGACTATTATGCTAGTTATGATAAGTAATTTGTTCCTAAACAAGAAGAAAGAAATTTATAGAGCTATAAAGGATATTGGTAATGAATTTGAACTATTAGCGTCACGGTCTTTTAAAGAAAACAGGCTTTCCTTAATATCTCTTAAAAATGACAAATTCTATATCGGATGGGTGAAAGAATTGCCAATTCCCTCTCAATCAAATTACCTTAGAATAATCCCTGCCCTAAGTGGATATAGAAACGAGCAAAAGAAGTTAGAGTTTACCTCCCACTATTTAACTGCTTATTCAAGATTTATTGAGAATGGAAAAGGAACAGATGTGTCAGATTTAGAAACAGACGTTATAATTAGTATATGCGAAATTGTATCAATATCTTTTTATGACCAAGATATTTTCGATGTACTCAATCCTTAAAAAATTGCCGAAATTAAATCGTTGAAAGTAACTTGGCATACCATTTTTATAAATAAACACATACAAAAGTAAATTAATAATAACTGTATACTAAAATCCCCTCCAAACCGAGGGATTTTTTTTATCCCCCAAACATCACACGATGCTGGGAGATTTCAAAAGTATTGCGCGCTGTACTGTTAGCAGTCAATTAAATTTTCAAACATTGTAGACATTTTATTTGTCAATGGGTAGTATTGCGTTTTTGGTACGGTTGGAGTATATTTGGGTTTAAACAATTAGCCATATGACAAGAGAAAAGATAGAACAACACATTAAGTTTTTAAAAGGTATCCTTGCTCAAACTAACGTCCCTACGTATAAGATGGACAAAGGCTCAAATAAGACAACAAGAAATGAAGCTCATGGTCAATTACATAGAATTGGGAAAGATGTTGTTGCTTATGTCAAAAGAAATAATGATTTTTCCGAATTTATTGCTGAAATACACAACTTGCCAATCGACATGGTTGGTTTTGGAGAGCAAGAAGATAGGCTTGAAAAAGATACAGAACAGTATATTATGGAATTAGAAGAATTAATAGTCGGCCTGGCCAATTTGCCGCCGTTCAGAGGTCTATGCGATTGGCTCATTGATACATACCATTACGAATTCGCTAACAGTTCAGGTGATTTTTATATCATGGCTCCCAGTGCTGAAGATTTTGAAGGGGTTACTCAGAGATGGGATCAATATTTGAAAAAGGCAAACGTACTACCTAGCGATACTACGTTATATCGACTGTTTTCGATAAATCCTGTAGCATTTTGGAGGTATTATAATTATTCCAACCCGATATATAAACTGCCGTATAAAGATAAAGATGAAATACCCAAAATAGAATCTAATTAGTATAAGCTATGATAAAAAGTGATCATATCAATTATAGTACTACAATTATATTTAAATAATAATCTAGAACATGTTTAGAAGAAACGGTTTAAAACAAGTCAAATCGACTGGACAAATGATCTGCTGTACGGTCTGATTCGACAGCCTTTGAGAGTATGGTCTGCAGAATTGATTAACTGAACCTTCTATTTATTATCTCGATATATTCTGGACAAAAATCAAGTAGATTACTTATCCATCTATCGGCCTGATCAAAATTGCCATGAATATCTGTGTATTTCCCGGAAACAGCGATCACTGCCATTCCTGCATTTACAGCGGCCATAACTCCTCCCTTGGAATCTTCAAACACCAGGCATTTGGAAGGGCTTACAGAAAGGGAAGATGCAGACTTCAGGTATATCCGGGGATCAGGTTTTCCTATATTAACAGAATCTGCTGTGAGAATACTGCTAAAATAGCCCTCAATTCCTATTTTTTTAAGAATTCTAGGTACCAAAATTCCCGGAGAATTTGTCGCAAGACCAATTTTATATCCTTCCTGCTTAAAGTAGTTCAGAGTCTGTTCAACCCCGGGCATTATTTCACCATAAAGATCAACAAGCTCTGCAACCCTCATAATAACATGATGTTCGACATCAGCCAAACTTCTCTCCAGCCAGGGTTGTATGGCAAACCAGTATTGGGTAACTTCTCTGGTGGTCATTCGGCTTGTTATTGATGACTGCTCCTCAGTAACAATAATCCCAAGGGATCCAAAAACTTCCCGTTCTGCCGCCAGCCAGAATGGCTCCGAATCGATCAACACACCGTCCATATCAAAGATCACTGCTTCTATCATTTCACTTTTTTAATGTGATCTATTTTTAAAGATCAGACAGCTGGACGGTAGACCGATATCGTCCAGTTCATACATTTCGGGTTGCTTTATAAAGCCTTTGCTTTCAAAAAATTCGATGAACGGATTATCAATGTATTCGTTGATCCAGATCGCATCCACAAACCTGCACAATGAAATGCACTTATCATATAAAGACTCCATGATCTGGGAATCTCTAAATTTTTCAAGGATTGAGAAATCACCTATACGTACCGCGCGCATATTATCGACTGCCGGTGGAACTTTCCCCCTAGAAGTAACCCGCGCATAACCCACAGCCTGATTGTCGACATATACCATAATCCACTGGTTGGACATACTGTTCATCTCACTAACAAAATACTTGCGGTTATAATATTTCTCGATAAATTCGTTCAATTGCTGGGTTTCCAGTTTCGGACCAAATTTTTCGGATGCCAGTTCAATGATCAGATTCAACAGAGTATCCGTAGACTCATCTGTTGCTAAAGCAAATTTTGAAATTATATTCATTTTTAAAAATTTAAACAAATTTATGGTCTGTTAATTAAGCTTTAAGCCTATGATGGATACGAACAGCAACAGCAGAAAAAATATCCTGCTTGCAGTAATAGGTTCTTTGAGCACCAATACCCCAAGCAATACAGTACCTGCTGTTCCGATTCCTGTCCATACAGCATAAGCAGTGCTTAATGGCAATATCTTTATTGCTTCATACAAAAGCAGTAAACTTAAGGACATGCAGATTAGAAAGGCTCCTATCCACAAATAAAAATGGACACCGGCAGCAAGACGGACTTTACCCAGACAGAAAGCAAAAAGAACCTCGAAGATTCCAGCCGTAATTAAAATTATCCATCTCATATGCACAATATTTTTCACAAAAATACTGAAGCCAGCCAGTACTGGGCAGTACAGTTCTCTCAAATAAGACCGGTACAGGATCTATCTTAAACGCTGACCGAGCAAGCGGATAGCCTCTATCCGTTTCGGGGAAAACGTATCGGCAAAAACAAGCCTGAAATATTGGTCAAAGGCTGAAGAAAACGAAAAGGTATACCCCGGTGTAAAACGAACACCGATCTTTTCACACTGCTCATAAAAAAATTTCATATCTGTATTTTCGGGCATTCTGATCCAGAGATTATAGCCACCTTGCGGTGCTGCGATACACATATTTTCTGGAAAGTGGGTAGATAGCAGATTAATGGCAAAGTGGGCGTTTTTTGCCAATAGCATGCGAAATGATCGCACATGGCGGTCGTAACTGCTGCCCTGAATGAGCCGGCTGACTGTTTCCTGATAGAGGGGGGAAACGGAACTTCCAAGGGCAAATTTTATCTGTTCGGTACGTTCCATAAATTTTCCCGAACTCAGCCACCCTAGTCTGATCCCGGGCGCCAGTGTTTTCGCAAAGGATGAATAAGTCAACACTAGTCCGCTATCATCAAAACTCCTGATCGTAGAGGGTCTCTGCCCCTGAAAATAAATATCTCCGTAGATATCATTCTCCACTACAGCTACATTATGCTTCTGTGCAATATTGAGCAGCATCCTTTTCTGCTCGACGCATAATAGTGTTCCGGTAGGATTATGAAAATTCGGCGTGACGACAACTGCCTTTATCTTATTTTTTTCACAGGCTTTTCTGAAAAAGTCTACATCAAAGCCAATAAACGGATCGACGGGAACCTCGACAACCCTAAGTTTCAGCACTCTAACAACTTCAAGTACGGAAAAAACACTGGGACTTTCCAGGGCGATCACATCTCCTGGCTCACAAGTTGCGACGAGCGATATGTATAGTGCCTGCAACGCACCATCAGTGATAATCAGCTCCTCACTGTTTAGCCTTGTCTGGTAAGATACTGCGCGCGCGACAATATTTTCCTTTAATGAACTCAATCCACTGGCAGGATAATAACGTAATAGACCCGCCCCATGCTCTCTGATCACCTGTTGCATGGTCCGAAGCAATAACTTTTGTGGAATGATAAGATTTCCGGGAGCAGCTACGTTAAATTCAGAAATCTTGCGTCCCGACCGAAGAGAAGTTGTAAGTGCCAAATGATTGCTGAATGTCGCATCTCTGACCACGAGCTTATGCCCGGTTTTTAGGGGTTCAAACTTATTCTGTTTATTGCTGCAAACATAATAGCCGGATTTTGGAATACTTTCCACAGATCCATTAAGTATTAAATGCTCATAGCCCATCTGTACTGTGCTGGAACTGAGCTGATATTTTTCCTTAATTTCCCTGACCGACGGCAGCTTGTGTCCGGGTTTGAAAACACCTTCCCGAATACTTTTCTCAATTTCATTGGTGAACAACTCAAACTTGTAGCTTCTCATCTGTATTGATTGTTTTGATTTGAACTGTACCTGTACTGCGAATATAACTTTTATAATTTTGATCCGGATATGTAGAAGATAACAGATAAAAAAATCAACTCCTTTTAACATTATAGAATCATGATGAAAACAGTACTTATCAGTGGAGCAAACAGAGGAATCGGACTGGAAACTGCCAAACAGTTTTCGAAAATTGGCTATACAGTTTTCCTTGGAAGCCGCAACTACGAAAATGGACTAAAAGCCGCAGAAGAACTACGAAACGCAGGTTATGACAACATTATAGCGGTTGCATTTGATATCAGGGACCCGCAGAGTTTAAACGATGCATACCAGAACATGCTGCAGTACAGTCCATCTTTAGATGCATTGATAAATAATGCCGGTATACGTGGTCAGCAGCCACAACCGCCCGCTACGGTAGATATAGATATCATAAAGGATATTTTTGATACCAATCTTTTTGGTGCGATCCGTCTGACACAGGCAATGATGCCACTGCTGAAAAATTCAGAAAATCCACGTATCGTAAATGTGTCCAGCGAACTGGCCTCTCTCACGCTGCACGATAATCAGGAGTGGGAATTCTATGAATTTAAGGATGCCGGTTATGGCCCTTCAAAAACAGCACTGAATGCATTTACGGTCATGCTTGCCTACCAATTGAGGGACTCCGCATTTAGGGTTAACGCTGTAGATCCTGGATACACTGCCACTGAATTCAATGGGTTCAAAGGTACCGGAGATGTTTCGGATGCAGCAAAGCTTATCCTGAAATATGCTACGCTCGATAAATCCGGTCCTACAGGACAGTTTGTAAGCAAGCATGGACAGCTACCGTGGTAGACTGCCACATAATGCCTTGTAAAAAGATTAAATAGCTGAAAAGCTGTTCCAAATTGCCTTAATAAATTATACTCAGATTTTCCCGCGCAAACGGACAATACAATGAACACATATCATAACATCAGCAAAAATGCTGCGTCAACATCCTTGGAGATCCCTTCCTTTACATTAGTTGCGATACTTTCTTTGGGCACATTCATTATCTTCTTTCAGGGGTTCATGGTGGCTCCGATACTTCCCCATCTTTCAGGACTTTTTCGGGTATCGGTGCGGCACGTCAGTTTTATCGAACCTGCATATCTGCTGAGCTATGGAATTTCAACCCTGATCTACGCACCTCTTTCAGATCTATATGGGCGCTTTAAGGTCATAATTTTTTCATTGTCGGGGTTCATATTAATTACTGCCTTTACGGGTCTGGCAGAAAGTATTGATCAGTTGATTCTTCTAAGGCTGTTCACAGGGCTGGTTGCCGGCGGGGTGGCACCAACGACGATTGGTTGGATCGGAGACCGCTTTCCGTACGAGAAAAGAGGACATGCCCTAGGTTTGTTTTTTGGATTCATGGCGGCAGGAACAGCATTTGGATCCAGCACAGGCGCGCTGCTGACTGCCTTTGTCGGATGGCGGGCACTTTTTTGCATAGTTGCCGGAATGGGACTGCTTATCCTTGTCGTACTGCTTTTCAACCGAAGAAGTTTCCTTCAGAAAAAACAAACCGCAGCAAAGCTCAAAAATATGATCACCGACTACTACAACATCCTAAAGTTGCCCAGAGGACAACGGACATACAGTTTTGTATTGTTCAATTCTATGTTTCATAGTGGAATATTTGCATGGACCGGATATTATTTTTTCAGCAACTACCACCTGGACGAAAAAGGCGTCGGATTAGCATTATTGGGATATGGGATTCCTGGTCTGCTCCTGGGACCAATGATAGGAAAGATGGCAGACAGGTACGGTAGGAATAAAATCATTCCTATCGGAATAACAATTGGAGCACTTTCCACCCTTTTGCTGGCCATGCACTTACCATTGCCTCTCTCCTGCCTTTTGGTCGCTACCCTATCGCTTGCCTTTGACATGACCCATCCTCTTTTCGCTGCAATAATCACGACCTTATCTGAGCGAAAGGGCGTTGCTATTGGTCTTTTTGCGTTTGTGATGTTTATGGGGTACGGATTGGGGAGCCTGATCTTAAGCCTCATCATAAATATCGGCATCAATGAAAGCTTTCAGGTCTTTGGCTCATGTGCTGTTCTGGGGGCAGTGATATCCATCTTTGTCTTCAAAAATGAAAAATAGCTCATCATGCACAAGCTACCCGGTCAAAATTTACAAGGAAGCCATATGTAATTATGTGGCTTCTTTTACTTACAGATCAAACTTACAGCCTCCTGGACAACGCATTGCGAAAAGCAGCCTGTTATCATTTTAGATAAGACCGAACGGCGAAAAATGATGTGACAAAAAAAGACCGATTGTTTTATTTTTTTTGTACTTTTATGCCATATTAAAATTCATGCTGGATGAAAACAACTAAATCCGAAAATACCAAACGTTTAATTATCGAAAAAACAGCATCAGTTTTTAATGTAAAAGGCTATGCTGGCACATCGATAAATGATGTAATGAGCGCTACCGGCCTTTCTAAAGGTTGCATCTATGGCAATTTCGAGAATAAGGATGAGATTGCATTAAGTGTTTTTGACTACAATTTTAGTAAGGTAACCCAGCATATGAAAGATCGTATTTTAGCAAGTGAAAATTCAATTGAAAGATTGCTGGTTTATCCTCATACGTACAAAAACTATCTCAGGTATCCGTATTTACAGGCGGGCTGCCCGATTTTAAATACTGCTACTGAGGCTGATGATACCCACCCCTCACTCCAGAAACGTGTACAAAAAGCCCTTGATTTTTGGAAAACTTCCATAGAAAATCAAATCAAACGTGGTATCGAAAGAAACGAAATAAAAGCAGATACCGATCCGACCGAGATTGCAGTAGTAATGATTTCAATGATCGAAGGTGCGTTTATGCAGGCAAAGGTCAGCAACCGTATGACAGAGCTGAATATAGCGATGTCTTTTTTAGAAAAATTGATCAGGAATTTGAAAGTATAATTTTTTTTGATTTAAAAAAGACCAATCGGTTTATTTTTTTTAGACAATTAGAAATATTTAAACAGTAAAATGGAAACATTTGATATTACCGTAATAGGCTCAGGTCCCGGCGGATATGTAGCAGCCATCAGAAGCGCTCAATTAGGTTATAAAACAGCCATCATTGAAAAGTATAATACACTGGGTGGCACCTGTACCAATGTAGGTTGCATTCCTACAAAAGCGTTGCTGGACAGCACGCATCATTATGCAGATGCACGCAGCAGTTTTGGAGCACATGGCATTGAATATTCGGATCTCCGGCTCAATGTCGAACAGCTTTTTAAACGGAAAAGCGAGGTAGTGACCAAAAACACGCAAGGTCTGGATTTCCTGATGAGAAAAAATAAGATCACGGTTTTCCACGGCTCAGGTTCTTTTGTCAATAATGAAAGTTTAAAAATTGTACACGATGATCATACTGAAATGGTTATTAATTCAGATAAGTTCATTATTGCCACAGGGTCCAAACCGTCCACAATTCCCGGCATTACCGTCGACAGAAAAAGGATAATCACTTCTACCGAAGCGCTGAAATTGCAGGAAAGACCCGCGAGCATCGTGATTATTGGCGGCGGCGTAATCGGTGTGGAAATGGCTTCCATATTTAACAGAATCGGAACCAAAGTAACTATCTTAGAATATGCTGATAATCTTATTGCGACGATGGACAGTGAATTAGGAAAGGCTTTAACGAAGATATTATCCAAAGAAGGCGTGGAAATCAAACTTCAGCAGGCTGTCTACAAAGCTGAAAATCTTGGCGACACAGCTAAGGTTTATTTCAAAAATAAACAAGGAGAAGAACAAGATCTAACCACCGACTATATTCTGGTTGCTGTCGGCAGAAAACCTTACGTAACCGGTCTGGGTCTGGAAAACACCAGCGTGGAATTGAATAACAATGGTACGGTGAAAGTCAATGAATGGCTGCAGACAACAGTCCCAAACATTTATGCGATTGGAGACGTCATCGGCGGCGCAATGCTGGCTCATAAAGCAGAGGAAGAAGCAGTGTTCGTAGTGGAAAGAATCAATGGTCAGCAACCTCATATCAATTACGACCGTATCCCTTCGGTAGTGTACACCTGGCCCGAAGTGGCTTCTGTAGGCGCTACCGAAGAGCAATTAAAAAAACAAGGAGTGGAATATAATATTGGTAAATTTCCTTTTGCCGTGAATGCCAGAGCCAGAGCGGGAATGGAAACGGAAGGTTTTGTAAAGGTTCTTTCCGATCCGAAATACGGTGAACTTTTAGGTGTGCATATCATCGGCGCCCGCGCGGCGGACCTGATTGCACAGGCTGTTGTAGCGCTGGAATATGAAGTCACCGCGAATGGTATGGCGACAATGAGTTATGCACACCCAACTTATTCCGAAGTGATGAAAGAGGCTTATACAATAGCATCAGGAAGACCATCATTGAATATTTAATATATTTGGAGTTATTGGCGTCAATGAGCAAAATTATCAGGCTATCGGATTTTATGAAAAATTAGGGTTCAAAAAAGCAGGGAGATCTGAAAAGGATGGCTCAGATAACGATTATCCGATTATTCATATGCTAAGATGGAATAGTCGTCATTATTAAAACTATAATTATTAATAGTAAAATATATAAAAATGATTGAAGGATTATATGAGACACATATTCAAGTAAGTGACTTGGAAAACGCAGTTCAGTTCTATACCCAAATATTGGGTCTACAGCTTGCACACTATGATGAAACCAGGCCAATTGCGTTTCTTTGGATCGGAGAAAATAAAAAGGCAATGCTTGGACTTTGGGAACAACAGGTTAATCTCCAGACAAGACATTTTGCATTCAGCTGTTCCAAAGATTTTATTCTAAAAGATGCAAATACTTTTTTAGATAAAAAGGGATTAAAGGCGTATAATTTTCTCAAAAATGGCAGCAATGAACCAATGGTTTTTGCCTGGATGCCGGCACTTGCTCTTTATTTTGACGATCCAGACGGAAATCAGCTGGAATTTATTCATATTCTAAACGGCAAAAGTCAGCCAGAACTTGGCGTACTCAGCTACGAGGAATGGCAAAAAATCAATTCATCCCATTAGATAAATACATATGAATGTAGAAGACAACTATTTGGAAATAAACAGAGATTCGTGGAATATCAGAACAGAAGCTCATATCAATTCTGAATTTTATAATCTGGATGCCTTTTTGAAGGGGAAAAATTCATTAAAAGATATAGAGCTTAAGTTACTTGGAAATTTGACAGGCAAATCCGTATTGCACTTACAGTGCCATTTCGGACAGGACAGTATATCTTTAGGTCGCCTCGGAGCGGACGTAGTCGGCGTTGATCTTTCGGATGTAGCGATAGATCGTGCACGGGAACTGGCAAAACAGAGTAATGTTTCAACAACTTTTATCTGCAGCGATGTTTATGATCTGCCCAATCATCTGGATCGTGAGTTTGATCTTGTCTTTACCAGTTATGGGACCATCGGCTGGCTTCCGGATCTGGATCGGTGGGCAAAGATCATATCGAAATTCCTGAAACCGGGTGGTACATTTGTTTTTGTAGAATTTCATCCGGTTGTCTGGATGTTTGATTCGGCGTTTAAAAAGATTGAATACAGATATTTTAATTCCGGGGCCATTATAGAAACTGAAAAAGGAACTTATGCAGATAAAAAAGCAGAATTTGAAGTCAAATCAATTGGCTGGAACCACGGCTTGGCCGAAGTAATAAGTAGTCTGATGCAAAATGGTTTAGAACTGAATTCTATTGAAGAATTTGATTATTCGCCATACAATAATTTCAATAATTCAGCTGAATTTGAACCTGGTAAGTTCAGAATTACTCATCTGGGAGACAAAATCCCTATGGTGTATGCATTGACAGCCTCAAAAAAGCATCTTGTAGATGAATCCCAGCCTAAATACGGACCAGCGGCAATTAGACGAGTGGATAATACCTGAGAAAGCATGGATCAACAGTAATAACCTATAAATTGATATTAATGAAAGAAGTAAAGCCACAATCATTTGTCAGATGGTTCGATCGACAATTTGATTCAAACACGAGTTCGGAATATTTTGACGAATTTTTAAAACGACTTGAACATTTTCCCACTGTTTTAAAAAAGCTGCTAAAAAGTTGTCCTGCGGAAGTCTCAACCCGCAAAATGGGAGGTAAATGGTCTGTCAATGAGAATATAGGGCATTTAATCCTCTTAGAAGATCTATGGCGAATCCGTTTTAGAGATATAAAGGAAGGAAAACCGGATATGTCCCCTGCCGATTTAAACAATACAGCAACCGATCAGTCTTCTTTCAACAATATGCCGGTTGAAGAGCTTATTAAGCACCTGGTCAGCGAAAGAGAGAAAACAATTGCAATGCTTCGAAAATTGAGTGGAGAAGAGTTGTTGAAGACAAGTATGCATCCGAGGTTACAACAGCCAATGAATATCATTGACCTGATGCATTTTGTTGCGGAACATGATTTGCACCATGTGTACGCCATACAGTCTATAATGAAGCATTGAAAACATATAATTTTTTTAGCAACAAAAAGACCGATTGGTTTATTTGCATAAATATAATAACTGCGTATATGACAAAACTATCAATACTAGATTTCCTAAATAAATTGATAAAAAGTGAAACGACCGACGACATGCATACGTACATGCATTATCCGACACCAATATCAAAAACATTGGGCATGAACATCATGGAAGTTGGTTTAGGTACAGCTACTGTACAGATCAATACAACAAAAGAACTGCACAGTAACCAACAGGGAACCATTCACGGTGGCCTGCTTTGTGAACTGGCAGACGCAGCCATCGGAACTGCACATTCGACCCTTATTCAGGGAGGCGAAACCTTTACATCGGTAGAATTGAAAATCAATTTTTACCGGCCCGTTTTCGGGGATATACTCACTGCCAAAGCATCACCCCTACATAGCGGAAAAAACTTAAGTCATTATCAATGCGATATTTTTCGGTATAATTCTCAATTACAACCTTATACAATCTTTCATGAATAAATCAGTCTTTAAAGCCCTACTCTATTCACTTTTTGGCACGCAAACAAACTACAGTCATCTCAAGATTCCATTTGATAATCTGGAAATCTATATTCTTTCTGATGGATATTTTGATATAGGATCATATCAACCCATTATTGCAACGGATGCAGCACCTGCAGACCTTCAAAATGAGCTCAACCGACTGCATTTACCTGCCGATATCTACGAAGCTCCTATTAATGTAATGCTTATCCGAAAGAATGAACAATTAATACTTGTAGATACAGGAGAAGGATTTTATGATAAAAAAATGCAGGAAAATTACTTTATAGCCTGGAAAGTGCCGGGTTCAGAGCCAGTGATATTTCCGATGTATTGATAACGCACGCTCATCGTGATCATATTGGCGGCATATTAACCGAAGATGATAATTTGGTATTTCCAAATGCAAGATTCTATATCTCACGGACTGAACTGGAATTTTGGTTTGCAAAGCAGCCGAATTTCCCCAACAGCCGGAGACCTGAGTTTGGGCATGCGTCTGTTTCACTGGTTAAGCATATATTAGGAGCCATTACCCACCGTTTAGAAATATTTGATGCAGGTGATGAATTATTTTCCTGTATTAAAACGCAGGCAGCTCCTGGACATACTCCCGGACACATCATATTTACGGTGTATTCGGGTAAGCTATGTATTACGCATCTGGTTGATCTGGTTCATAGTCCCGTGCTGATCTCTAATCCGGTTTGGGGTACACAATGGGATGCTGATTTTTCTTTGGGAATCAACACCCGAAGAAATATACTGGAACAATGTCATAAGCAGAAGTCTCTGGTTTGTGCGTCCCACCTTCCATGGCCGGGGATAGGGTTTATTGAGAGATCTCATAATCAATGGCAATGGACTCCAAAACCCTATATTGCACCATTGCTACTTAAAGTTTGATAATGATTTTTGACAATAAAATTTGAAATATCTTTCACCAGTGACGGAAACAGGGAATCCGGTAAGGCGTGTCCCAGACCTTTTTTGATGATCAGATCACAGTAAGGAATAGTATTTTTTAAATCAACTGCATGTTCGATATTAAACAATGGATCTTCACCTCCGTGTATAACTATTGTAGGCACCTGAATACCAATGAGAACATTTGGATTATATATATAAGTTGCAAGGGCGACTATTTGACGATAAGGTCTTACCGAAGACGATTGTCGGATTTCATCTTCAATAATTAGCGCCTGCTCCTTTTCCTCGTTGAGGATATATCCGCTGCCATAAATAGCTTTCATAAAGTCTATTTTTTCTTTCAGATAAGCTTCCCGGTTATCTTTGAAAGTAACAGGTGGGCTGGTCATTTTTTTTACCAATGCATCATCAGGCTTCGGAAGAGCCGGATTAAAACTTGAAGACATCAATAAAGTCAGCGTCTGAGCCATAGCCGGATGTCGTGATACGAATAGCTGTGCTATGATGCCACCCATTGAACGCCCGACAATATTTGCGCTCCGGATGCCAAGTGAATCTAGCAAATCTTTTATATCATCTGCCATATCGAATAAAGAATAAGGAGCAGGAAATTTTTCTGGATACTGTAGAAAATCATTCAAGGAAGAACTATAGCTGTCGTTGCTATCATATGGGTTAAAGGTACTTTTTCCACAGTCTCTGTTGTCAAAGCAGATCACGCGAAATCCTTCTTCTACAAGCTTACTACAAAATGGAAGTTCCCAACGGGTCATTTGTGTGTTTAAGCCACTGACCAGTACTATAGTTTCATTGTTTTCAGCTCCAAATTCTTCATAATAGATGGTAGCATTTTTTAACTCAATATATCCCATAAATAATTTACTACAAGGCAATTTCTAAAGGTAGAAGTCTGGAATCCAATATAGCAGCTGAGCGATGTCCGGCAATTTTCATATAATCCGGATTCTGCTCGAACGCAAAAAAATCCGATACACTCTTTTGTTTAATCAGCATACATATATCCCACTGCTCATCCTGAGGACCTATCAAAAAGCGGTCTCCTTTTCCAATGAAAAGAATCTCCCCGCCACCCTGCTCTACAAAAGGTTTAGCAAGGTCTATGTAGAGCATAAAAGCTTCGTAACCCGAAATTTCACCGGCAGGTGCAATTTCAGGAAACTCAGAATAATCGGCAATTTCCTTTAAATGTATCAGATTTAAATTGACAATTGCTCCTTGAATATTTTTTAACATAAGATCCCGGCCGGCTTCATCGGTGGGATATAAATAGGTTTTGCTTCCCATATCAGTATAAACTTTTTGTTCTACTTTGCTCCTCCTTCAGATCATTGCAAGCTTTCAGCGCCTTCTTTTTATAGGCAATGATGTTGTTCTCCTCCCATGGAACAATGATTGCATTTTCAAAAACGAAAATCTCCTCTCCTAGCCGGTTCCAATCGTCCTGTAAGCTCCTGTTATCAAATTGTCCGTTGTTCAGTTCAAACCGGATTCTGTTGGTAAGCGCTCCTAAATTAATACTCTCTTTAATAAATATTTTATTTTCCGCATTATTCAGAATCGTTAATACACCCATTAACGGTCTCATTTCTAAAAACTCAGCGTTTAATTTCTTTCTGTACTTTTTGTCCATATCATTCATTCCATTAAAGATCACCGCCCAAAGTCTTCAATTGTCCAGCAAAAATACTCAAGTCTTCCGTTACAATCCCCTCTAACAACTTTTTGGATATGTATTCTGCCGTAATGGTAGCTTCCGTAAAAATTCTTTCTCCGGCAGAAGTGAGTTTTACATAGCTCACCCTGGCGTCTCTATCGCTATTTTCTTTCTCAACAAGCCCCATCTTTTCCATTGGTAAAATAATACGCGTAATGCCAGAGGCAGTTAAACCCGTATTTTCAGCAAGATCAATTCTTTTTAGACGGTTACCAGGGGCATTATTTAATATATACAGAATCAAATAGTCGGTAAGGCTAATACCATGCAGACTTAAACCATCAAACTTCTTTGTAATGACAGATTGAACTTTTAAAATATTCAGAATTGTACTTATTTCTTTCATTTTATATTTGCAATATACTTGATTAGTCAAGTATATTGCAAATATAGACATTTTGGTTATTCTTGCAATAGCATATAATCTAAATCACTTTAATTACTCAACCTATACTGTATAACATGCGGGCTCACTTTTACTGCAAATCCACTTTGTTATTTCATTATCTTTTGCACTTTATGTCCATTTAGAACACACTTTGGACAATTCTGATGTAAGTGTCCCAAAAAATCAAACAGCTTAAAACTGGACATAAATGTTTAGATTTAAGTAATAAAATGAAAAAAACACGTTTTACAGAAAGCCAGATTGTTCGAGCACTCAAAGAGGGCGAAGAAGGCAGAAAGACCGAA